>JALOPB010000389.1 GCA_025454115.1 Desulfobacterales bacterium
GTAGTCCGTCATATTGATGGAGACCTGGACGATGCCGCGGTCCTTGAGGTCGATGCCGAGGGCCTTGCAGTAGCGAAGGCCGCCGCTGAGATGCCGGATTTTCCGGGCGATGTCGTCGGCGATCTCGAGGTTGGCCGTGCCGAGGTTGACGTTGTAGGCCACCAGCGGCATGCGCGCGCCCATCGCGGTCACACCGGCCGACGAATGGATTTCGGCCGGCCCGAAATCCGGCTTCCACTCCGGTTGCCGGATTTTTTCAGCCATGCCTTCGAACTGCCCTTTGCGGATGTCGGCCAGGTTGCGGCGATGCGCGGCCGTTGCGGATTCCTCGTAAAGGAAGATCGGCAGGTTCAATTTTTGCGCCGCCGCTTCCGCCACCTGCCGAGACCATGCGACGGCTTCCGCCATGGAAACTCCCTTGACAGGGATGAACGGCACCACGTCCACGGCGCCCATGCGCGGGTGCTGCCCCTTATGCGAGCGCATGTCGATCGCCGCGATCGCCGCTTCCATGGCGTCAAGGACCGCTGTTTTGAGCGGCTCCGGCTCGCCCACCACCGTGACGACGCAGCGGTTATGGTCCTCGTCGCGCTGGTAGTCCAGGAGCTTGACCCCCTCCCGGCTCCGGAAGGGTTGAACGATTTTTTCGATTTTCTCCAGGTTCCGCCCTTCGCTGAAGTTGGGGACGCATTCGAGGATTCTATTCATCCTTAACTCCTTACAAGTACGCATGTGCTATAGCAATTTTGGTCCTATATCCGTGCATCCGTTGGCCCGTGAAAAAAACTGCGCTGCAGGAACAGCCATATCAGGATCATTTCTTCTTCAGATACCTGATCAGTCCGTCGATGATTTGTCTGACGCGTTCGCAATGCTGGTATGCTTTCTGGAATTCATCCGGGCAAACGGGTCCACGGGCCAACGAGCCCTCAACCTTTCACTTCTGCTTTGCAAACCGATCGGCTACCAAATCCGCAATGAGTCGCTCCTCCGCCAAGTACGGCAGCGTAATGTGGTCCGAGTCTTTTCGCAGTTTGTTGTAATGGATGCAGGTTTCGATGGACGGATGATTGCGGGCCCAGGCGCGGCGGGCCACCCCGCCCATGACGTCCCATGGGATGGCGCGGCGGAGAATGTCGTCGACGCGTTCACTGCCGTCCAGCACCAGCCCGAAGCCGCCATTGACGGCCTTGCCGATGCCCACCCCACCGCCGTTGTGAAGCGCCACCAGACTCATCCCGCGGGCGGCGTTGCCCGCAAAGCAGTGGGTGGCCATGTCGGCCATGATGTTGCTCCCGTCATAGATGTTGGCGGTTTCCCGGAAGGGCGAGTCGGTGCCGCCGGTGTCATGGTGGTCGCGGCCGAGCATGACCGGGCCGATCTCGCCGGCTCGCACCATTTCATTGAATTTTAGCGCGATCTTCAAGCGGCCCAAAGCGTCCTGGTAAAGAATGCGCGCCCGGGTGCCGACTACCAGTCGGTTTTTCAGCGCATCGCGGATCCAGTTGTAGTTGTCGCGGTCCTGGAAGCGCCGCTCGGGGTCGATGCACGCCATGGCGGCCCGGTCGGTCCTGGCGAGGTCTTCGTCCCTTCCGGTCAGGCAAACCCAGCGGAAGGGTCCGTAGCCGTAGTCGAAAAGGAGCGGCCCCATGATGTCCTCGACATAAGATTGGAAGATGAAGCCGTCGAGCGGGTTTTCGCCGTTTTTGCAGATGTCCCTGATACCGGCGTCATAGACCGCCTTGAGGAAGCTGTTGCCGTAGTCGAAGAAGTAGGTCCCGCGTTCGGACAGCGTCTTGATGAGCTCATAGTGATGCCGCAGGGTCGTATCCACCATTTCCCTGAACCCGGCGTAGCCGCTGCGCAGCAGCTCCGTGCGCTGTTCGAAGCTGATCCCCTGGGGGCAGTAGCCGCCCTCGTAGACGGCATGGCAGGAGGTCTGATCCGAGAGCAGGTCGATCTTGACGTCGTGGTGGGCGGCATGCTCCAGCAGATCGACGACATTGCCGTGGAACGCGATGGCCCGGCCCTGGCGTTTGCGTTGCCAGTCGGCTGCGACGGCGAACGCTTCGGCCGGGTTGTCGGTCACCTGGTCGATCCAGCCCTGGTCGAGGCGGGTCTGGATGCGCGAGGTGTCCACCTCGGCGATGATGCCGACTCCGCCCGCGATGACGACGGCCTTGCCCTGGGCGCCGCTCATGCCGCCCAAACCCGAAGTCACGAACAGCCGCCCGGCGAGGTCCTGGTCCGGCGGAATGCCCAGCTTGGCTCGGCCGGCGTTTAAAATCGTACTGTAGGTGCCGTGCACGATGCCCTGGGGCCCAATGTACATCCAGCCGCCGGCGGTCATCTGGCCGTAGTTGGCCACCCCGAGCGCCATGGCGCGGTGCCAGTTCTCCGGGTCGTCGAAGCAGCCCACCATCAGGGCGTTGGTGATGATGACGCGCGGGGCTCCGGGCGAGGAAGCGAAAAGACCCACCGGGTGGCCGGAGGCCATGACCAGGGTCTGCTCGCGGGTGAGGACTTCCAGGTAGCGCTTGATCAGCCGGTACTGCATCCAGTTCTGGCAGACCTGGCCGGTCTCGCCGTAGGTCACGAGCTCATAAGGGTAGAGGGCCACCTCGAAGTCGAGGTTGTTGTCGATCATCACCTGAAAGGCCCGGCCCTCGATGCAGGCGCCGCCGTATTCGTCGATGGGCCGGCCCTTGATGTGCCCCGGCGGCCGGAAGCGGTAGCCGTAGATCCGTCCGAGCGTCATCAGCTCCTCCAGGAACTCCGGCGCCAGGGTGGCCTGCCACTTCTCGGGGATGTAGCGCAGCGCATTCTTCAGGGCGAGCTCGGTGTCCTTCTGAGACAAATTGAAATGCCGCACCGGCGCCCGGCGGATGCCTTGAACGAACGCCGGCATGGGCGGCAGCTCGTCGAACAACGTCCCCAGGTGGATTTGCATGGAGTTGGCGATTTCGGTGTTGGCAATCATAGCTGCTTTCCTTGAGCTCTTTTTCCACAGTTGCTAAACGACGGGCGAGTTCTCGAGTATCACCCAATAAGCTTCGCATTTTAACGAATGCTCTTACAACGAAAATGCTCATCTGAATGGCGCGGGGGCTGTTCAAGACATTTGCGGCCATTCAAGCGTTTTGTTGTTACGCCATAGATCATTGCCAAATCGGAATCCAAAATAACCCTATGG
>JALOPB010000074.1 GCA_025454115.1 Desulfobacterales bacterium
CTGGCCGGTCAGCACGATCGACACCCGCCGGTTGGCGGCGTTGTCCGAAGACACCGGGCAGCATTCGCCCATGCCGACGGCCGAGACTCGCGCCGGATCGATGCCCTTTTGGCTCAATGCATTCTTGACTGCGTTGGCGCGGCGCTCGGAAAGTTGCAGGTTGTGTTGCTCGCTGCCGGTCTGGTCCGTATGGCCTTCGACCCGGATCATGGTCTGCGGATATTGATTGAGAACGTTGGCCACCCGGTCCAGTTCGGCGTAGCCGCCGGGCTTGATGGCGGCGGAGTTGACGTCGAAGAACAGATCGCTCTTGAAGGTGGCCGTCAGCATCTGCTCGTTGTTGCGCTGGATCGTGGCGTTGTTCTGGGAAACCGTCGAGGCCATGGCGTTGCGCAGATCCTGCTCCTGTTTGTCCATGTAAGCCCCGACCCGGTTTCCGAGGACGCCGCCGATCAGCGCGCCCGTAGCCGCACCGATGGCCACTTTTTCGCGCTGGTTGTGCTTGCCGGTAGCGGCTCCGATCACACCGCCGATAACCGCTCCGGCGCCGGCCCCGATCGCTGTTCCGGTCTGTTCCTTTTCGCCCATCGAAGCGCAACCGAACGCGCCGAGAGTCACCAATACGACTAAAAATTTAAATACTTTAAGCATGTTAAGTATCCTCCAACCGTATGCATGGTATTTGGGCTTTCGATCCGATCTTAAACCATCGGCGGTCTTTTGGCAAATCGCGGGTCACTTAAGACGGTTCATCCTAGTATATCCGCGCTGAGGGCTGCCCTGGATAATAGGCCGCCGGAGGCGGCGGTGGCGGACTGGGCAGGTACCCCGTGGATGAATAACGCCGCGGGGGCGGCGGCGGGGGGACGTAGCGACTGCGCACCGGCGACGGCTCCACCGACGGGATCTGGTTGCCCTTGGCGTACATGCACTGCTGGTAGGCATTGTCGTATCGACGCTGGACCTCCCACCCGGACCCGTAGGCCCGGTTGTGGGCCATGGCGGCGCCGGCCAGGAGACCCGCTCCCGCACCGATGGCTGCCCCCGGGCCGACGTTGCCCGATGCGGCCCCGATCAAAGCGCCGGCCGCGGCCCCGAGCACCCCTCCCGCGACGGCTCCGCCGGCAAGGTTCTGGTTCACGGTTTCATTGGCCTGCCAGCCCGCCTGGTTCTGCGCCCACTCCCGACAGGTAAAATCGTCGGCTTGAAAGACCTCAAACGACTTGCCCTGGCCGGGCATCACCATGACGCTCGGGCCGGGCGGAATGGTCGCACACCCGCCGGCCGTCAGCACGGCCAGCCACAACAGTATCCATAGCGAACGTTTCATCTGAATGGCTCCTCAATGATGCTCGTCAACGGTCGGGCGGAACAGTTTCCGGAACCACTTTCATCCAGCCCCCGGGGCAGGATTTGACATACGGGTAATAGCCCTGGGGATTGTCGCAATAGTACCAGTAGTCCGATTCCTCATGGCCGCGCTGGATATAGCCGACCGACGGCTGGACGAACGCCGGGGGCGGCCCGTAATAGACCGGGCCGCCGTAATAATATCGCGGGTACCATGGCGCCGGTCCCCAGAAAGGCGGAGGGCCGACCCAGTAGCTGCCGCCGATGAATACGCGGGTGCGGCCATGATGCCCGTGATGGCCGTGGCCGGCGTTGACCGTCCAGGGCTTGCTCCTGACCCGTTTAGACGGATGAATATGAAATGGGTTTACATCGGTTTTCAACAGACCTGATGAGATGAAAGGGCCGATCGCAGCACGGGGTCACAATCCTCGGAATTGCCCGTTCCAAGGGCTGTTCAAAGGGCTGGTGAAAGCGAATAGAAAATGCTAAAATACGAACTCAGCCGCGGCGTTCGACCACTAATCGCATGTCGGCATGCTTTCACTATTTTATAAATAACGTGTAAAAATAAGATGTTGGGAAAAATAACCGGCGCCCTGATCCGCAAAGAAGCCGATGCCTACCGTGCTCAGGGGCTCTACGAGGAAGCGCTGGCGCTTTTTAAGAAGAGCCTCGATTCCAGTCCTCCGCTCCCTTCCGATGTCAAAAAGGCGATTTCCCAGCAGATTAAGCAGCTTGAAGCCGAGATGGTCTGCGATGTCATCGACGAGCACGACCAGCTATCCGATGAACAAGTGGCGGTTATCCGGCAGGGATGGAACGATGATGCGTCGGTGGAGGACCTGGCTGTTTCCGCCCATGCTCTTCACGCCATGGGTTGTTATACGAATGCATTGGATGAGTTCGTCACATTGATCCGGCGGGGGTATTCACCCCACCACGTCATAGTCCCCATGGCCAAATGCCTGGCCCAGCTGAATCCACCGCAGGAACTGGCGGATGCCGTCGATCGGCTGGCGGCAGAATTATTTCAGGATTTCAAGAACCGCTTCGCCTTCAAGCTTTCCCTGGCAGAGGAAATGATCAAAAACCAATTCATCGATCATGCGTTTGGACTCAGACGCGATTTGGCCCTGCATAGCGATATCCCTTTGGCCTATCTGGTCCGCCTCGAAACTCTGGATAAAAACCTTAAGTCTTTAAATCGCAGGGTCACTCCGGAACTTCGAAATAAGGGCCTGTCCGACTCCGCCGGCTCCGAATCGCCATCCGTTTTCCACCGGGTCCATGGCAGGTTGAAGGCACTCATCGGCGGACTGCGCTCTCCGAAAAGCCGCCCGTAAGTCGGCCAGCATTGCCGGCGGCTGCCTCCCCTCGGGACCTCAGACTTTCTTGAAGGCCGATTTCGGGTAAAAACAATAGGGACATTCATCCGGCGGCTCACCCCCGTAATGCACATGGCCGCAAATTCGGCAGCGCCAGGCGGCCGATCCCGATTCCAGATTGACGCTGTCCCGGTCCAGATGGATGGGCAGATCCTCTATCGGCGGCATCGCCGGTTTGTATGCGCCCAATGCAAACCCGGACAGGATGATGCGCTGAACCTCGCTGGTGCCCTCGTAGATGCGGAACAACCGGCAGTCGCGTTGGATCTTCTCGATCGGGAACATTTTGGTGTAGCCGTATCCGGCGAAGACCTGCAGCGCCTCGTTGGCCACCTCAAGGGCGATTTCGCTGGCATAAAGCTTGGAGATGGAAGCCGCGATGGTGGGATCCATATCCTGATCGGCCTCCCAGGCCGCCTTCCAGACCAGCAACCGCGCTGTCTCGACTTTCTGGTACATGTCGGCGATTTTGTGCTGGATGGCCTGGAAGTTGGCGATGGCGGTACCGAAAGCCTGTCGGCGCCTGGCGTAATCGATGGCGAATTCCATGGCCGAGCGTGCTGCGCCCACGGCAAAGGCGCCGATCGCCGGCCGTGTACGCGCGAACGTTTTCATCGCCAGCACAAACCCCTCGCCGGGCGGTGCCAGCACATTTTCTTTCGGGATGCGGACATCCTTGAACTGGATTCCAACGGTGTTCGATCCTCGCTGGCCGAGCTTCGGGATGCGGCGGCCGATCGAAACCCCCGGCCAGCCTTTTTCAACGATGAAGGCGCAGATGCCGTCGTGCTTCTTCAGCGGATCGGTGGTGGCAAAGACGGACATGTAGTCGGCCAGCCCGCCGTTGGTGATCCAGTACTTGGTCCCGTTGAGGATGTAGTCGTTGCCGTCGCGCCGGGCCAGGCAACGGATGCCGGAGATGTCCGAGCCCATGGTGGGCTCGGATGTGGCGAAGCAGATGAGTTTGAAATTCCGGGCGATCTCGGTGAAATATTTTTTCTGGAGTTCGGTGTTGGTTGAAAGCCTCAGGGGTTCCATCCCCAGTGAATTGTCGAAAATCGTGGTGGCCAGACCGGCACAGGCGGCGGCCAGCTCTTCGGTAATCAGAACGTTTTCCACCAAGCCGCAGCCCCTGCCGCCGTATTCCCGGGGAAGATCGGCGTTCATGATGCCCTCCTGCCAGGCTTTGCGGAGCACCGGAAGGGGTGTTTCATCGACCGTATCGTAGTACCAGGCAACGGGCAGAATTTCCCGCAGGGCGAACTCTCGCGCCCATTTCTGGATTTCAAGCTGTTCCGGCGTCAAACGAAAACCTAACATGGCAGGCACCTCCGGGGGCAGGGTCGGGATATCTTCTGTAACTATACCGAATGAGCCGGGGCAATGCAATTGCGGCCAGCGACGCGGATATCCGGTAGACAACCCGTGGTGTCCGTGTTACAGACTCGCCCTCGTAACTGCCGCCCCGGTGACCGGTTTATGCTTGCCACTTACATAAAGCTCTTGCTGATGGCCTTTTTTTGGGGCGGTACGTTTATCGCCGGTCGCAGCCTGGCGATGGAAGTCGGTCCTTTTTGCGGTGCTTTCCTGCGCTTTCTGGTTGCTTCCGCGTTTCTGGTTGCGCTTACGCTCCGAATGAAAAAAAAGCTTCAACTGCCCACACCGCGGCATCTCATCTCGCTGTTCCTCATGGGCATGAGCGGGATCTTCCTTTACAACGTCTTCTTTTTGAAGGGGCTCAAGCTGATCGAGGCCGGCCGAGCGTCCATCATCATTGCCAACAATCCGATCTTCATCGCATTGCTGTCTGCCCTGTTTTTCGGTGAACGCCTCAATCTAATGAAGATCACCGGTATCTTTATTTCGGTCACGGGTGCAGTGACCGTCATCACGAGGGGTGAGCTTTGGACGGGGCTGAGCGGGGGCTTCGGGTGGGGGGAGTTGTATATCTTCGGATGCGTGGCCGCCTGGGTGGCATATTCCCTGCTCGGCAAGTCGGTGATGTCCGATCTTTCACCGCTGGCGGCGGTGACCTACAGCTCGGTGATCGGGGCGGTGTGCCTGTTCCCAGCTGCGGTGATGGAAGGCCTTTGGGATGCCAGGCATTTTTCACCTCTGGCATGGGTCAGCGTTTTTTACCTGGGCTTTTTCGGCACCGTGCTCGGGTTCGTATGGTACTATGAGGGGATCCAGCGCATCGGGCCGGTTCGGGCCGGGCTTTTCATCAATTTCGTTCCCGTCAGCGCGGTCTTGCTGGCGTACCTGATTCTCGATGAACCCCTGACGATCTCGCTGCTGATCGGTGCGATTCTGGTATCCTCAGGGGTTTATCTCACCACGCTCGGTTCGCGACGGTCGTGAAGGCCGCCTCGTTCCGCCCATCCTTGCGGCGGGTCTGCAAGGGATGTGAAAATGGCGTTCGCAACGGATCGCCGCTTTGCATTTCAAGACGGAGCATTATATTGAACCGTTCGGGCGAAATGCCAGCCCATAAAGAAGGAGGAACTCCATGGAATTGAAGAGCTACTTTGAGGAAAAGAAAGGCACCGGCGTGCTGGCCACGGCGGATAGTTCCGGAAAGGTTGATGCGGCGGTTTATTCGCGCCCGCATTTTATGGAAGACGGCAGCATCGCGTTCATCATGCGTGATCGCCTGACCCATCACAACCTGCAATCCAATCCTTACGCAACGTTTTTGTTCATCGAAAGCGGACCCGGATACAACGGCAGGCGTCTTTATCTCAAGAAAGTACGCGAAGAGAACAACCCCGAGCTCATCAACAAGATCAAACGCCGAAAATACACGGACGACAACGAAGAGCCGAAATTTCTGGTCTTCTTCGCGCTGGAGAAGGAGTTGCCGCTGATCGGCGGGGGCCAATCATAGAGACCGACCGGCGCCCTCCGGCCGTGAGCCTTGTGCTTCAGAGGCTGAGAACCGGTCCGATCCCCGCCTCGCACGGGAGAAAGCGCCATCCCCCGTACCGGTGATTCCGGCAGGCCGTTAAGGCTTCATGCCAGGGTGATGTGGTAGGCCTCGGTCAAACCCTTGAGCAACAGGAAGGATTGAATCTTCACGCAAAGCATTTCGTTCTCGGCGTGCGAAAGGAAACCGTCGAGATGGGGGTGAACGGATAGAAGCCGATCGCGGGCGATCTGTTTCTGACTAGCGCCTTCGATCTGTGTGCAGACCCCATCGACGGTCAGGGAGCGTGCAAGATCTCGGGGAGTCGCTTCGCGGGTGTCGATCAGAAGGCTTACGGCCGGGTTGTCGCAGAGGTTCCTGAATTTCTTCGTTGAACGACGGGTTGCCATGTAGATTTCGGTGCCGTCTTCATTCGTGGCGTAGGCCATCAGCGAACAGTGGGGTTTGCTGCCGGCGACGGTGGCCAACACGCAGATGGTTTTTCCCCTCAACAATTGCTTCATTTCAGCCAGCATGGGACGCCTCCCCTATCTCTGATGTCGGTATCCCTTTTAGCATTTTTATGCTATCGATGGAACGACCATTTGCCGGTTCAGACGGTCCTCCATCCGGCTGCCGGGATTCGACCGGTCGGCCGCCGACGGGCCCCATGTCGACCGATGCCCCGCAAGGAGTCGCTGTATGGAAAACCGGATCCGGATCGGAGTCAGCGCATGCCTGCTCGGCCAGCCGGTGCGTTTCGACGGGAGTCATCAGCAGGATCGTTACATCACCGGCATTCTATGCGAATACCTCGAGTTCGTGCCGGTATGCCCTGAAGTGGAGGCAGGCTTCCCCATTCCCCGGGAGACGTTTCGGTTGGTAGGCGACCCCGATACCCCGCGGTTCATGACCACCCGCAGTCGGGTGGACGACACGGAGCAGATCTTAACCCTGAAACGGAGATCTGAATATGACGGACATTTATTTAGGCCCGAAACGGTACGTGCAACTCCCGGGAGCGCTGAGCGATGCCGGCTCCCAGTTGAAGGGTTTCGGGCGCCGGCCCATGATTCTGTGCGACGAACTCGTCCGTTCCATCCTGCGGCCGCTGTTGGAGCAGCCGCTGCAGTCGGCGGGGATAGCCCCCTATTTTGCGTTGTTCGGAGTGGAGTGCAGCCTGGCCGAAGTCGCGCGGTTGACCGCTATCGGCCGTTCCGAGAAGGCGGATTTCATCGTCGGAACCGGCGGGGGCAAGGCGATCGACACGGCTCGAGCGGTCGCGGGCCGGCTCGACCTCCCGCTGGTGACGATTCCCACGAGCGCTGCGACCTGCTCGGCCGCATCCACGGTGTCGGTCATCTATGAAAACGGCATCCGCACCGATACCATCAACGGAAAAGCCGCCGAACTGGTGCTGGTCGATTCGACGATCGTTGCGGCCGCTCCGTCCCGGCTGATTGCCGCCGGCATGGGCGACACCCTGGCCAAATGGTACGAGGGCAAACCGACATACGATCAGACGCCGGATCCGGCGCCATCCCTTCAGGCAGCCTTGGCGCTTTCGATCCAGGCCAAGGAAACCATCTTCGAATGCGGCCGGGCGGCGAAGCAGGACGTCGACGCCGGCAGGAACTCCCCAGCGGTGGAAAAAATGATCGAAGCCAACATCCTGATGGCCGGGATCATCGGCGGCATCGGCGGGAGAACCTTCCGGGTCGCGCTGGCGCATGCGTTGCTGTACGGGCTGACCATCCTACCCCAGGTGCACCATTACCTCCACGGGGAGGTGGTGTCCTACGGCCTTGTGGTTCAATCGTGGCTGGAACGAAACGAAGCCGAATTGGATCGCCTGATCTTTTTTTTCTCGCAGCTGGGGCTTCCCGTCACGCTGGCGGAGATGGACATTCACGATCTGGGGGATCCTCTCTTCCGGGAAGGCCTGCGCCTGACCTGCGCCAGGGGCAGTTCGGCTCACAATCTAACCTGTCCGGTTGACGAGAAGATCCTGCTGCAAGCCATCCAGGCAGTCGAGGAGCGCGTCCGACAAATCCGAGCATGAATCAATCCACTCAAATCTGGACGACAGGATGGTCAACTATGAGAATCATCATTTTGCTGGCAGTGGCAGGGAGTGTTCTTTTTAATCAGACGGCGTTTGCTGCGGCTGAGGCGAAGCTGAGCGAGGCCACCCGGGAATGCATCGAATGTCATCAGATCGTTCATCCGGGGATCGTCGCCGATTGGCAGCGCAGCCGCCACGCCAAGGTCACACCGAAGGCGGCCATGGCGGTGACCGGGCTCGGGCTTAAGGTTTCGAGCGCCTCGGTTCCGGAGGAGCTGCGGGACACCGCGGTCGGCTGCGCCGAGTGCCACACCCTGCGAGCCAAGGAGCATGCCGATACCTACGCGCACAACGGCTACGACATCCACACCGTCGTCAGCCCCGGCGACTGCCGCACCTGCCACGCCCAGGAAGCCGAGCAGTACTCAAAGAACATCATGGCGCACGCTTACAAGAACCTGGCCGGCAACCCGCTGTACAACGACCTCGAGAACACCATTCTCGGCGGCATCCAGCGCAAGAACGGCAAGCTTCTCATCCAGCCGGCCCATGCGGCCACCAAGGCCGAGGCCTGCTACTACTGCCACGGCACGAAACTCAAGATCGTCGGCAAGGAGACGCGCAGCACCGCACTGGCCGGTGAGCTCGAGTTTCCCAAAATCGACGGCTGGCCGAACCAGGGCGTCGGTCGGGTCAATCTGGACGGCACCCTGGGCTCCTGTGCGGCCTGCCACACCCGGCACCAGTTCTCGATCGAGATGGCGCGCAAGCCGTATACGTGCAAGGAGTGCCATGTCGGACCGGACGTGCCGGTCGCGAAGGTCTACGAAGCGAGCAAGCACGGCAACCTCTTTTCGACCCACAACAAGGACTGGGAGTTCAACGCAGTACCCTGGACCATCGGCAAGGATTTCTCCGCGCCGACCTGCGCGTCCTGCCATGTCAGCCTGGTGGTCGACACCGAGGGCGAGGTGGTGGCCCGGCGCTCGCACCAGATGAACGACCGCCTGCCCTGGCGGATATTCGGACTGATCTACGCTCACCCCCACCCGGTCGAGCCGGACACCACCATCATCCGCAACAAGAACGGTCAGCCGCTGCCGACCGATCTCGACGGCGGATTTGCCGCCAAGTATCTCATCGGCAAGGACGAAATGGAAAAGCGCCGCAAGACCCTGCAGGCGGTGTGTCTGAGCTGCCACGGCACCTCCTGGGTCGACGGCCAGTGGGCGCGCTTCGAAAACACCATCCGCGAGACCAATGCTAAGACCCTCGGCGCGACCCGAATCATGAAAGAAGTCTGGGCGGCAGGCCTGGCGAAAGGCCTGGAACAAAAAGCCAGCCCCTTCGACGAGGGTATCGAGCGGCGCTGGGCGGACAGCTGGCTGATTTACGCCAACACCATCCGATTCTCTTCGGCCATGGGCTGCGGCGGAGACTACGGTGTTTTCGCCGACGGCCGCTACGAATTGAACAAGGCCGTCATGGATTTGCATGACTGGCTGGAACTGCGCAAACAAATTCAGCCCTCACTAAAACCCTGAGGGCCGAATTTGTTTACTCGAGTGAGGATGCCGGACCCATGAAGGGATTTCAGGTTCAAGATGCGCGCATCCGGCACCTGAACGATCGGCCGGTCGTTCAGGGTCGCTATGTGCTCTACTGGATGCAGCAGTCCCAGCGGGCGGAGATGAATCATGCGCTCGAATATGCCATCCAGGAGGCGAATCGCCTCAAGCAAGGGGTGGTGGTCGCCTTCGGGCTGACGGACGAATACCCCGAGGCCAACCTGCGGCATTACGCCTTCATGCTGGAGGGATTGAAGGAAACCGCTCAGGATCTGCGGAAACGCCAAATCCGTCTGGTGCTCCGGCGGGGCTCTCCGCCGGAGGTCGCTCGGATGCTGGGGCGCGAGGCCAGCCTCATCGTATGCGACTGCGGTTATCTCCGCCATCAGCGGCAATGGCGGCAGGTAGTCGCCCGAAACGCCGTCTGCCGGGTCGTCCAGGTGGAAAGCGACGTGATCGTGCCGGTTGAAACCGCCTCTGAAAAGGCACAGATCGGCGCCCGCACCCTTCGGCCGAGGATCCAGCGCCGGTTGCCCGATTACCTAAAGGAGTTGTCCCCCGGCGTCGTGAGGATGCCGGCGACCGGCCTCAGGCTGGATGGTGGAATGCCCATCGACGATCCGGATGCCGTGCTGCGATCGCTCGCCATCGACCGCAGCGTGGCCCCCGTTTCAGGTCGGTTCCGCGGCGGAACCTCGGAGGCGAAGCGGCGTTTCAGCGACTTCCTCAAGAAGCGCCTCGTGCGCTACGATCAAAATCACAACCAGCCCCAGACGGACGACGTTTCCCACATGAGCCCCTACCTGCACTTCGGGCAGATTTCGCCGCTCTATCTGGCTCTCGAAGCTGCCCGGGCATCCGCGCCCCAAGCGGCCAGGGACGCGTTTCTGGAAGAAATGATCGTTCGCCGCGAGCTGGCCTGCAACTTCACCCATTTCACCGCCGACTACGATTCGTATGCCTGCATTCCAGCCTGGGCGAAGCAGAGCCTGGCCGAGCACCGCCGCGACCGGCGTGGCTATCTTTACTTACCTTCTCAGCTCGAAAACGCCGAAACCCACGATCCTTACTGGAACGCCGCCATGCGCGAGATGGTCTGCACCGGCTTCATGCACAACTACATGCGCATGTACTGGGGCAAGAAGATCCTGGAGTGGTCCCGGGACCCGGAGGAGGGCTTTGCCACCACCCTGGCGCTGAACAACAAATATTTCCTGGATGGCCGTGATCCGAACTCTTACGCCGGCGTGGCCTGGGTCTACGGCGTTCACGACCGGGCCTGGCCGTCGCGGGCGATCTACGGCAAGGTCCGCAGCATGATGGCGTCGGGATTGGAACGCAAGTGCGACATTCAGGCCTATGTCCGAAAGGTGGCAACCCTTTGCGGCAGGCCGTGAGCGCCATTCCCGTTGCCTGGCTAAGCCCGCCCGGCTGCCGGGTCCGAATGATCTGTTGGTTTCAATATGAACGTTCAGAAGAAATTGGAAATCCTGGCAGGCGCCGCCAAATATGACGTTTCCTGCGCGTCCAGCGGCAGTCGGAGGGAGAACCGGAGAGGGCGTCTTGGAAACGCAGCTGCCAGCGGCATCTGCCACTCCTTTACCGAGGACGGCCGCTGCGTGTCGCTGCTGAAGGTTCTTTACACCAACTTCTGCATTTACGATTGCGCCTACTGTGCGAATCGCCGCAGCAACGATATTCCCCGGACCGCCTTCACGCCGGCCGAACTGGCCGACCTGACCATCGACTTCTACCGGCGCAACTTCATTGAGGGGCTGTTTTTAAGCTCCGGCGTGATCCGCAGCCCGGACGACACCATGGAGCAGCTGGTCCGCACGGTCCAGGGCCTGCGCTCGCGCGGGTTCAACGGCTACATCCATCTGAAGTGCGTGCCTTATGCGAGCCCCCGGCTGGTTCGCGAGGCCGGACTGCAGGCCGACCGCCTGAGCGTCAACATCGAGTTGCCATCCGAGGCGAGTCTGCAGCAGTTGGCGGGCGACAAGACCTACCGCTCGGTGCTGGACCCGATGAGCGTCATTCGGGACACCATTTTGGAGGTCCGTGAAGACCGCCGGCGGCTCAAAAGCACACCGAACTTCACCCCAGCCGGTCAGAGCACGCAGCTGATCATCGGCGCCAGCCCGGAGTCGGATTACGATATCCTGCATCTGGCGGATCGTCTTTACCAGAAGCAGGCGCTCAAGCGGGTTTACTACTCCGGCTACATCCCCATCAACACGTCTGATTCCCGGCTGCCGGAGCTTCCGGAACCGCCGATGGCCCGGGAGAATCGGCTTTATCAGGCCGATTGGCTGATGCGCCTCTACGGTTATGGGCTGGAAGAGGTGATCCGGCCGGAGGCGCCCCATCTGGACCTCAAGATCGACCCCAAGCTTGCGTTCGCCCTGCGGCAGCCCGACCTGTTTCCGGTGGACATCAATTCCGCTGAATATCGCATGGTCCTGCGGGTCCCGGGCATCGGCCTGCGATCGGCCAAAAGAATCGTCAGTTTGCGAAGGCAGGGGATGATCCGTTACGAGCATCTCCGGCAGATGGGTGTGGCGCTTAACCGGGCCGCTCATTTTATCGTTTGCCCGGGCCAGCCGAGATGCAGCCCCCCAATCAAAACTGAATATGGGCATCCGTCCGAGATTGCGATTGCACCCGGCCGGACGTTATCGGTGGCCGTGCCTTCAGCGCCGGCACGGCTGTTCGTGCTTCTGACCGACGGAACGTTTGAGGGGCTGCTCAGCGCCTTATTTGAAGCCTATGCCCGAAAAGCCGATTCGGCCCAGATTCGGTCCCGAGCGCAACATCGGCCCGGGCTTTTCGAAGAATCCGTGCTGATTGCCGCTGACTCGGAAAAAGCCGAGCGAGTGTGGAAGGGCCTCAAGCGCCATCTGGGCTCGGATCAAAGAGCGCGGCTTTATCCGGCGTTCGTGACCGGCGAGCCGGGCGTGGAAAATTTGATTTATCGGTTCATCCGGGCGGCCATCCCGTCGAAAGCGAAGCCTGTTGATTCAGGTTCCCCCGCGGTTCATCTGGCTATCGAACG
>JALOPB010000075.1 GCA_025454115.1 Desulfobacterales bacterium
GGGGACAAGCACGCGATCAAGAACGTCTCGATCGACATCGGCCGTAACGAAGTGCTGGCCATGATCGGGCCTTCGGGCTGCGGCAAATCCACCTTCATCCGGTGTCTGAACCGCATGAACGACACGATCGAAGGCTGCCGGGTGACTGGCGATATTCTCCTGGACGACGTCAACATACACGGCAAGGATGTCGACGTGGTGCCGCTGCGCGCCCAGGTGGGCATGGTGTTTCAGAAGCCCAACCCGTTTCCGAAATCCATCTATGAAAATGTTGCCTATGGACCGCGGATTCACGGAATGGCTCGAGACAAATCCGAGCTGGATGCGATGGTCGAAACCTCCCTCAAGAAGGCTGGATTATGGGAGGAGGTCAAGGACCGCATGGATCAGCCCGGGACCGGCTTGTCCGGCGGCCAGCAGCAGCGGCTCTGCATCGCCCGGACCATCGCGGTGAACCCTGAGATCATTTTGATGGACGAACCCTGCTCGGCCCTGGACCCGATCGCCACGTCGGTCATCGAGGATCTCATTTTCGAGCTGCGCAGCCAATACTCCATCTGCATCGTAACCCACTCCATGCAGCAGGCCGCGCGGGTCTCCCAGCGTACGGCCTATTTCCACCTGGGCGACCTGATCGAGGTCGGCCCCACCGAGCGCATTTTCACAAACCCCCGCCATGAACTGACGCAGGATTACATCACCGGCCGATTCGGCTGAAGCCACTTGATCTGTCGGCGGTTCGGCGAGATAATACGAGCCGAACGATCTTCCTTCCTTCTAAGCCATCCGCTTAACGATTCGGTGACGTTGAATGCAACGGCCGATGGTTTTTATTGCTGGAGGAGCCCTCATTCTTTTTGGTTCCGCAGAATGAAGGAGGTGCCACATGGCCCGCCACCGGCAGATGGTCGAAAACGTGCTTTCCCGGGCCGGGGTGGCCATCGACGGGAATAACCCTTGGGACATCACCGTCCACGACGAGCGCTTTTTCGCACGCGTCCTGCGGGAGAAGAACCTGGGGCTCGGGGAAGCTTACATGGACGGGTGGTGGGACTGCCGCCGTACGGATGAATTCATATGCCGCATCCTGAGATCGCAGCCGGATGTGTCTCTAAAAGCGGGGTTGAAATACCTCCCGCTCTTGCTGCCCGGCATCTTTTTCAACCTCCAGTCTAAAGCGCGCGCGCACATCGTTGCCAAACGTCACTACGACCTCGACAACGACCTGTTCCTTTCATTTCTTGACTCCTACAACCAGTACAGCTGCGCCTTTTTCGACGGGACCGCCGACTTGAACCAGGCCCAGCAGAAAAAGCTCGATCTGATTTGTCGTAAAACGGCGTTGTCTCGGGCAGACCATGTTCTGGACATCGGCTGCGGATGGGGAGGGTTTGCAAAGTATGCGGCGGAGACCTATGGCTGCACGGTGACCGCCGTCAACATTTCGAGCGAGCAGATCCGGTATGCCGCCGAATTCTGCAGAGACTTGCCCGTGCGCTTCATAGCGTGCGACTACCGGGAGCTCCAGGGGCGATTCGATAAAATCGTTTCGGTGGGCATGTTCGAGCATGTCGGATGGAAAAATTACCGAACGTTCATGCAGGTCGTACACCGCTGCCTTAACGACAACGGCATATTTTTGTTGCACACCATCGGCGGAAACGAATCCACCCGCGTTTGCGACCCCTGGATCACCAAGTACATCTTTCCCAACGGAATGCTGCCCAGCATCGCCCAGATCAGCCGATCCATCGAGGGGTTGTTTGCGGTGGAAGACTGGCACAATTTGGGACCGCACTACGACCAGACCCTCTTGGCCTGGAACTGCAATTTCCAGAAGGCATGGCCCGGGCTCCAGGTGAGATACGACGAGACGTTCAAGCGCATGTGGGAATACTACCTGCTTTCCTGTGCCGGCGCATTTCGGGCGCGCAGCAACCAGGTGTGGCAGATCGTGCTCACCAAATACGGTACTTGCCAGCCCGGCTGCCGTTTTTAGCCGCAAGCCTAAGATGAGACCTGCTCGGGGTCACGCGGAAGGTGGATGGTGAACCGACTGCCTTCACCCAGCCGGCTTTCCACCGTGATATGGCCGCCGTGGGCCTGGGCGATGTGCTTGACGATGGCCAGTCCCAGCCCCGTGCCTCCCTGTGCCCGGCTGCGGGCCTTGTCGACCCGATAAAAACGCTCGAACAGCCGCGGCAGGTGCTTATCCTCGATGCCGATTCCCTGATCCTGCACCTGGATCTGGATTTCATCGTTAACGGCCTGCGCCAGGACCCGGACGGTCTTTTTGGTATCGGTGTACTTGACGGCATTATCCAACAGGTTGACGACGGCCTGTTCCAAAAGGACCGGATCGACCAGCGCCTCAAGCCCTTCGTCCCCTGCGAGTTCGATCCGGATGCGTTTTTCGTCGGCTTGCGGACGGCAGATCTGCACGGCGTTCTGGAAAATGTCCCGCAAACGCGTCGTTTCGCGCTGGATGGCGCCGCGCTCGCCCTCGTTTTCAATGCGCGAGAGCATCAGCAGGTCTTCGATAATGGTGTTGAGCCGGTCTACGTGCCTGGCGATGATAGCGAGAAACCGTCGGGCCTCCTCAGGGGTTTCAACGATGTTGTGGTGAAGCGTCTCCACGAACCCCTTGATCGCCGTCAGAGGGGTTTTGATTTCATGGGAGACATTGGCGACGAACTCCCGCCGCATGTCTTCCAGGCGGCGCAGCTGGGTGACATCGTTGAAGACGATGAGGATGCCGATGGGCTCGGGTCCCACATCGAGCAGCGGTGAGCTCTTGATGTTCAAGATGCGTTCGCCGTTGCGGTAAACCACGACATCGTCCTCCACCGGGGCGCGGCTTTTCAGGGATCGCATGACGAATTTCTGGATGGCGAGGTTGCGGATCGCCTCGGGGATGCTGCGATCCCGGACTTTTTCAGGATCGAGGTCGAACCATCGGGCCGCGGCCGGGTTGATGCTGAGGATGCGTTCGTCGCGGCTGACCGCGATGACCCCTTCGAGCATGCTCGACAACACCGCTTCCATCCGGTTGCGCTGGCTGACGACGGTTTGCATGCGGCTTTCCAGCTGAGCCGCCATCCGGTTCAGGGATTCGGCCAGGCCGGCCAGCTCTCGTCAGGCGGTGTGCGAGTTCGCCTTCGGCCAACCGCGCAGCACTTTGTTTGAGCTCCTGCATTTTCCGACCGTATTGCCGGGAAATGGCGAAGGTCACACCCAGCGCCAGGAGGGCCACGAGTCCGCCGATGCCCCAGAATTCGGCACGGATTCGTGCCAGCTGCATTTCCATGCGCGCCAGCGGAATGGACGCCCGCACCACGCCGATCGGCTGGGACTCCTTCCGAACGGCAATCGCCACGTAGATGATGTTCTGCTGGAGAGTGCTGCTGAAGCGTTTCGATGTGGCCTGGCCGTTTGTCAGGGCGCCGGAAACCTCCGGCCGGCCGGCGTGGTTGTCCATGTTTTGAGGGGTCTCCCACGTATCGCCGATGACGGCGCCGGAGGACAGAATGACGGTGAAGCGTGTTTCCGAGGCCTTGCCGGACTGTTTGCAGATGGCGTCGACGGTTGCCGGATCCAGCGGTTCCAGATGGGGCAGGACCTGGTTTTGGAGCAAACGGGCGCGTTCGGAAAGTTCGACGACGACCAGGTTATAGAGAAACGCGTCCAGCGAATGCACGAAATACCATCCGGCCGCCAACAGGGCGCCGATCGCAATAAAAATATAGGAGAAGAACAGGCGCCAGATGATTTTTTTGCGCTTCTTCATGCCGTTTCCTTGAAGCGATATCCAACCCCGCGAACGGTTTCGATGTAGTGCCCGTATGCTCCCAATTTTTTGCGGAGGCCGACCACCTGAACATCGACGCTGCGATCGGTGACCGGGTAGTCGCTGCCGCGGACGGCATCGACGATCTGCGAGCGCGTGAACACCCATCCGGGCCGGCGCGCCAGCACGCAAAGCAGCTGGAATTCCGTGAACGTCAGGTCCAGGGCCTTGCCGGCGGCCAGCACGGTGCGCCGTCCAGGATGGATCTCGAGCTCGTGGATCAACATAACCCGGGTGTCGTCCACCCCCGCTCGGGACCGCCGGCGCAGCACCGCCTTGACGCGTGCGGTGAGCACCCGCGGGCTGAAGGGTTTGGTGATGTAGTCGTCGGCTCCGATCTCCAGGCCGCTGACGATGTCGGCATCCTCGCCCCTGGCCGTGAGCATGATGATCGGCAGGGTCCTGGTCCTGGCTTCCGCTTTCAAGGCTTTGGCCACTTCCAAGCCGTCCAGGCCGGGCAGCATCAAGTCCAGCACGACCAGGTCGAATGCCTCCCGGCCGGCCTTCTTCAAGGCGTCCTCGCCGGAAGCCGCCAGCACCAGCTGGTAACCTTCACGCGATAGATGAAAGCGAATCAATTCCAGGATATCTTCTTCGTCGTCGACGACCAGAATGCGTTCTTTAGCCATACGTGTTCGTCCTGTTTGAGCTGATCAATACTCCAGCAATAAAGAAAGTCTTAATGCGGCCCTATTACTCATCGGCGGAGCGAGTTTTCGGCCGTAGCGTGCCACCATTCAGAGTGAAGATGTCCAGCGCGTCTTCAACCAGCTTAGCGGTAATTGAAACAGCGATCAATTTATTTGTCGATGATTGGCCCACGGTTAGGACCCGGTTAGATTACGGTTAAACACCGCGTGGGGTTGACACCTTTGCGGCCGGCCTTATATTTGAACATATGCTCAAATACTCACATAGAGGTCCTATGCCCCAGCCAGACCTTATCGAAAAACCGGACGCCATCGACGGGCTGAGGGTCGTTCATCCCGATCGGGTGCGGAGCGCTCGCGGCGAGGCATCGCCGGATCACGAGCTGGCAGCGCTATCCATGATCTATCGAGTCCTCGGAGATCCGAGCCGGCTGAAGATTCTCATGGCATTGCGTCGGGACGAGATGTGCGTCTGCGATCTGGCGGCGCTGACCGGCATCAGCGAATCGGCCGTTTCGCACCAGCTGCGCCGGCTCAAGGATCTATCCCTGGTGCGCAGCCGGCGGGACGGCCAGGTCGTCTACTATGCGTTGGATGACAAACATGTGGTGCTGCTGCTCGACATAGGCCTGCGGCACATCCGTGAAAAATGATGACTTCGTAAATAGCGTCATCAACAAACACGATTTCTTTAAAAGGACGCCGTCATGGCTTTCATCGTTGAAATTCTGAACGAATCCCGGCACCTGCTTTTGGATGCGGCGGTTTATATTCTCTTCGGCCTTGTGGTCAGCGGGCTTTTCCGAGTGTTTCTCAATCCGAATTCCATCGCCCGGAATCTGGGCCGCGGCCGCTTTTCGTCGGTGTTCAAGGCGGCCCTGATCGGTATACCGATTCCGCTCTGATCGTGCGGGGTGCTGCCCGCAGCCGTGTCGCTGCGCAAACAAGGCGCCACCAAAGGCGCCACCACCGCCTTTTTGATCTCCACTCCGGAATCGGGCGTGGATTCGATCGCCGTGACGTATGCCATGATGGATCCGGTCATGACGGTGGCGCGGCCCGTCGCGGCCTTTTTTACCGCTTTCGTGGCGGGTGTCACCGAAAACCTTTTCGGCTATCGCAAAGATATGGTGCCAGCCGCCCCGGATCTGACCTGCCCGGTGGACGGATGCTGCGACGGCGTCAACTGCGACCCCCGGGTTCACCGGAATCATCACAGCTTTCACGAGAAGCTGCGGGCCGGGATCCGATTTGCCGTCACCGACCTGTGGGGCGACATCGCGCCATGGTTTTTCTTTGGGCTTCTGCTGGCCGGCCTGATCACGGTCCTCATTCCCGATGATTTTTTCAGCCGTCATCTGGGATCGGGCCTGCCGGCCATGTTGCTGATGCTGGCGGTCGGGATTCCACTCTACATCTGCGCTACGGCCTCGACGCCCATCGCCGCAGCCCTGATTCTGAAAGGAGTGAGCCCGGGCGTCGCCCTGGTGTTCCTGCTCGCCGGCCCGGCGACGAACATGGCCTCGATGACGGTGCTGATTGGAACTCTCGGCAAACGGGCGACCGCCATTTATCTATCGGCCATTGCGATTTGCTCCGTGCTCATGGGCTGGGCGGTCGACCAGGCCTATGCGGCGCTGGGGATTTCGGCCAAGGCGGCGGCCGGACAGGCCGCTGAAATCGTCCCGGGATGGCTGCAGTGGGGGGCGGCCCTGCTGATCGTCGCCATCTCGATCAAGCCGACCACGTTGAAGCTGAAATCGCTGCTCGAAAAAAAGGAAACGGCCGAACCTCCGGCGGCGGCGACCCTCGCGGCTCCCGCACCGGTCAGCCTTCCTCTGCCTTCAGCGGCCGCGTGCAGCGGAGCCACCTGAGGGTGCTCCGAAACGCCGGTCGGAGACCGGCAGCGGGATCAGACGCGATAGGTCGTCAGTTCCTAGTCCAGCCGGAACCGTTCATGGCCGCAGAAGATGTATACTCCCTCTCCGGGGGCCAGGCAGGCAATCCCCATGTTGAGGCGCGCGGCCAGCTCAACCGCCAAGCCGGTCGGCCGGGACACGGACATAATGACCGGAATCCGGGCTCGAGCGGCTTTCTGGACGAGTTCGTAGCTTAATCGAGAAGACATGATCAGGAAGGCGGTTTGCGGAAGCAGGCGGTCCAGGAAAGCCCTGCCGATGGCTTTGTCCAGGGCGTTATGGCGGCCGATGTCTTCGGCCACGGTCTTGAGATTGCCCTGCGCATCCCAGAGGGAGGCGGCGTGTGAGGCGCGCGTGCGGCTCCTGAGCGGCTGGTGGGCGGACAGGGAATCCAGGCACCTGAGCACCATGGAGATCGAAACGACCGTGCCGGCCGGCATGGGTCGGATTTCCTGATAGAGGTCCTGAATCAGTTCCTTGCCGCACAGCCCGCAACTGGTCTGGCTGATGTAAGTGCGGCGGTCGAGAATTCCGCCGATGGATTTCCTGCGAGACGGGTCCAGCGTGACCGTGACCACATTGGTGCTTTCCGCATCGCAAGTGGCGATGGAGGCATAGTCGGCCGGGGAGTCGATAATTCCCTCGCCGAGGCAGAAACCGGCGACATGGGCGATTTCCTCTCCCGGCGTACGCATGATGACCGCATAGGGCTTGCCTTCCACCCGGATGGACAGCGGCTCTTCTCCCAACAACTCCATGTCCAAGGAGATGGTTCCGCTGCGGTGAAACAGAGTGACGGACTGAGGGATGGATGCGTTCACGATTCCTCCCGATTTTTTTGTTGACATTTTTTTCGTATCATCTAATATTTACCGGTTTTTATGATACTATTTTTTTCAGGAGGCTTTCGGATGTACGCAGTCGTAAACACAGGCGGAAAACAATACAAGGTCCAAAAGGGCGAGACCCTGCGGATTGAGAAGATTCCCGGCGAAGTCGGCAGCCAGGTGACCTTCGACAAGGTGCTCATGGTGGCGGATGGCGAAAACGTCCGCCTGGGCCAGCCGCTTTTGGAAAAAGCAGCGGTTATGGCCAGCATCGTCGAGCAGGACAAGGCCAAGAAAATTCTCGTTTTCAAGTACAAGCGCCGTAAGCGTTATCGCCGGAAACAGGGCCATCGTCAACCCTACACTGCGATCCGCATCGACGGCATAGAAGCCTAACGAACTATTTTCGTCAACGATCCCGCGGATTCGTAGAAAGGCCGAATTTAAGGTGCACGAATCCCGCGGAGCAAGGCGTAGGTGAATACGCTGCAGTGAACGCGGGATGACGTGCAACGCAGAAGTCGGGTTTTCTGCGAACCCGCCCAAGGAGTAGAAGGATGGCACACAAGAAGGCAGCAGGCAGTTCGCGAAACGGGCGTGACAGCGCCGGTCAACGCCGCGGGGTGAAAATCTTCGGCGGGCAGACGGTCAAGGCCGGCAACATCATCGTACGGCAGGTGGGCACCAAGTTTCACCCGGGCGACAATGTGGGCCTGGGGAGGGACTTCACCCTGTTTGCCAAGATCGACGGGGTGGTTGCGTTTGAACGCAAGGGGCGGACGCGCCAAAAAGTCAGTGTTCATGCAGCCGAGTGAAATTTATTGACGAAGCAGTCATAACCGTTCAGTCCGGTGACGGCGGAAACGGTTGTGTGAGTTTTCGCCGGGAAAAATATGTGCCGCGCGGCGGTCCGGACGGCGGGGACGGCGGAAAAGGGGGCGACGTGGTCCTGGTGAGTTCTTCGGACCGCCGAACGCTGTATCCTTTCCGCTTCCAGCGCGAATTCCGGGCCGAACGCGGAGCGGGTGGTCAGGGCCGGCAGCGCACCGGGAAAAGCGGCAGCGATATTCTCATCGAAGTCCCGCCCGGGACCCTGGTTCGGGATGCCGGAACCGGTGAAGTCATCAGGGATCTGTCAACTCCTGGTGAAATTTATATCGTCGCCCGCGGGGGGCGCGGCGGCAAAGGCAACACCCACTTCAAATCCTCCACGCATCGCACTCCGCGTTTTTCCCAGCCCGGCGAGCCGGGCGAGACCCGCCGGCTGAAGCTCGAACTCAAACTGCTGGCCGATGTCGGGATCGTCGGTTTGCCCAACGCCGGCAAATCCACCCTGATCAGCGTCATCTCCGCGGTCAAGCCCAAAATCGCCGATTATCCGTTCACCACCCTGGTTCCCAACCTGGGAGTGGTCAAGGCCGGATCGCACGAACCGTTCGTGGTGGCGGATATCCCGGGTCTGATCGAGGGCGCTCACCGGGGAGCAGGTCTCGGCCTTCGCTTTTTGCGGCATGTCGAACGCACGCGAATCCTGGTGCATCTGATCGACGCCGCGGACATCGATCCTCAGGCTCCGCTTGCGGCCTATGACGCCGTCAACGCTGAACTGGCCTTGTATAGTTCAGCACTGGCCAGCAAGCCCCAACTGATCGCTTTGAACAAGCTGGACCTGTCCGGCGCCGAGGAACGGGCGAACGCTTTCAGGACGGCGTTGAAGAAACGCCGAAAGGTCCACCTCATTTCAGCGGCGACCGGCAAGGGGGTTACCCCGCTTTTATCGGAAATCAGCCGGCGTCTCAGCGAGCTCAACCATGAACCGGCGCCAGATCTCGATTGACCGCGTGAAGCGGCTCGTGGTGAAGGTGGGCAGCAACGTGCTTACCGCCTCCCGCGGCCTGAACCTCAAAACCCTGCGGGCGATCGCCCGCCAGATCGGGGGGTTGATGGACCGGGGCCTGGATGTCATTCTGGTCTCTTCAGGCGCCATGGCTTCAGGAATCAAAAAGATCGGGCTCGATCGCCGGCCGGATGAGCTGCCCCGGCGGCAGGCGGTGGCAGCGGTGGGTCAGGCCGGCCTTATCATGGAATACGAAAAAGCCTTCGAGCGCCACGGCCGCAAAGTGGCCCAGATCCTGCTGACCAGCGAGGATCTTACCAGCCGCAAGCGCTATCTCAACGCCCGCAACACACTGAACACGCTCCTCGAATGGAAGATCGTGCCGATCATCAACGAAAACGACACGGTCTCGGTCGAGGAAATCAAACTCGGGGACAATGACAACCTGGCGGCCATGATCGCCCTCCTGATGGACGCCGATCTGCTGATTGTGCTGAGCGACATCGACGGTCTGTTTACCCAGGACCCCCGAGTGCACTCGGATGCGGAATTGATCCCGGTCGTCCGGGCGATCTCCAAGAGCACCGAAACCGCGGCGGGCCGCATTCCCGGGCCGCTCGGCACCGGCGGCATGCTGAGCAAGATCAACGCCGCCCGCAAGGTCACCTCCGCCGGCGTGCCCATGGTGGTGGTCAAGGGCGACAAGCCGGACATTCTGACCCGCCTGCTGGCCGGCGAAGCGCACGGCACCTATTTCGTACCGCGCCGTGAGAAGCTCACCCGACGGAAATGCTGGATCGCCTTTTCACTCAAACCCAAGGGCAGCCTGTCCATCGACGCCGGTGCGGCGACTGCTCTGACCTCGCGCGGCAAGAGCCTGCTGGCCAGCGGGATCGTCGACGTCAGAGGGGAGTTCACGGTCGGTACTCCAGTAGAGCTTCAAAGTACTTCGGGCGAAACCATCGGCGTCGGCTTGGTCAACTACAGCGCAGCGGACATTCGACGGATTCGAGGGCTGAAGTCCCAGCACATCGGACAGGTCCTGGGCCAGAAACCTTACGACGAGGTGATTCACCGGGATAATCTGGTGATTACGGCTGCCGATGCGTTGGAGGGGGCGTGATGGCCGAGAACGGGCCGCTACGGGATCCTGGATGCGGGATTCTCGATGCGAAAATCCTGTTGCCATCCTTTTCCATCCAGCATCGAGCATCCGGTAACCCATATCATTTCATTCCGGATCAGACCCAGTGGTAATGAAAAATGAACACCATCGAACAAAACATCACGAGCATGGCTCAGGCCGCCCGGCGGGCATCCCGGGCCATCGGATGCTGCTCCGCTCCGCAAAAAAACGCGGCGCTTGAGCGCATGGCGGATGGAATCCTCCAGCGGGCCGAGGTTATCCAGGAAGCGAATCGAAAGGATCTCGATGCGGCGCGCGCGTCCGGCCTTTCGGCGGCCATGATCGACCGGCTGGCCATTAAAGACGCCACCCTCGCCGCCATGGCTCAGGGGCTGCGGGAGGTGGCCCAGCTGCCGGACCCCGTGGGCAGCCTGGGCCCTGCCTCGATTCGGCCCAACGGCCTGCAGGTCGCGCGCATGCGGATTCCGCTCGGCGTGATCGGGATCATCTACGAATCACGGCCCAATGTCACCGTGGATGCGGCCGGCCTGTGCCTCAAGGCCGGCAATGCGGCGATCCTGCGCGGCGGGTCCGAGGCCTTTCACTCCAACTGCGCCCTGGCGGCGGTCATTGCCCGAAGTCTTGCGGACAGTGGGCTGCCGGAAGCCGTCGTGCAGGTGATTCCCGTGAAGGACCGCGAAGCCGTAAACGCCCTGCTCCAGCAGGAGGAATTCATCGACCTGATCATTCCGCGCGGCGGCGAAGAGCTCATCCGGTTCGTGGTGGCCCACTCGCGCATCCCCGTGCTCAAGCATTACAAAGGGGTCTGCCATGTCTATGTGGACGAGGGCGCGGACCTGTCCATGGCGGAGGAGGTGTGTTTCAACGCCAAGGTCCAGCGGCCCGGCGTGTGCAACGCGATGGAAACCCTGCTCGTGCACCGGTCGGAGGCCGAGCGGTTCCTGCCGGCGATGGCCCGGCGGTTCAGCGCGGCCGGGGTCCAGCTGCGGGGCTGTGAGCAGACGCGGCGGCTGGTGCCGGAAGCCGTCCCAGCCTCTGAGGCGGACTGGCCGGCCGAATACTTGGATCTGATCCTGGCGGTGCGGGTCGTGGGCGGACTGGATGAAGCCATCGCCCATATCGGCGCATACGGGTCGAATCATACCGAGGCCATCGTCACGCGCGACTACGACCGGGCGCGGCGGTTCGTGCGCGAAGTCGACGCCTCCGTGGTGCTGGTGAACGCCTCGACCCGCTTCAACGACGGCGGCCAGCTCGGCCTCGGCGCCGAGATCGGGATCAGCACCTCGAAACTGCATGCCTTCGGCCCGATGGGGCTGGAGGAGTTGACCACGAGCAAGTTTGTGGTGTACGGCAGCGGCCAGGTCAGGGAATGATGGCTTCGGAAATAGTCCAATTTCGGCGTTGCACTTCATCTTGCCGCCGCTGCGGTGTACAGCAAGTACGCCTCGCGTCGCGAGATTTGTGCGCCTTGAACTTGGCCTCTTTACGAAGCCATCGGGTCGGATGATTTTCAACGAGCCAGGTCAGGGAATAGGCAGGATGCGTATCGGATTGTTCGGCGGAACGTTTGATCCGATTCACTTCGGGCACCTGCGGGCGGCTCTGGAAGTGAGGGAGGGATTCGGGCTGGACCAGGTGTTTCTCATCCCGGCCGCCATACCGCCTCACAAAACCCGCGAAGGGGTCGCGCCAGCGGCCGATCGGCTGCACATGATCGAACTTGCCGTGGCGGGCGAACCGGGCCTGACAGCGTCCGATGTGGAGATCCGCCGTGAAGGCCCCTCCTATACCATTGACACGGTCCGGCATTATTTTCAGGAGACCGCCGATACGGCCGAGATCTTCCTCATCATGGGGCTGGATGCGTTTCTGGAAATCGATACCTGGAAGTCCTTCCGCGAGTTATTGTCGCTCGTTTCGGTCATCGTCATCTCCCGGCCGGACGGCGATGGGCCGCCGGCCGATCGGGGCGGCGAAGCACTGGCAGGTTTCCTGCGGGCACGGGTATCGAGGGATGTTGCCGGGTCGGGGTCCCCTGCCGTTTTCAGAGGAACCGGCATACGGGGGGTCAGCTTGTTTGCCGTGACGGCCCTGGATATTTCCAGCAGCCGGATACGGGGCCTGGTGCGCGCCGGCCGTTCGATTCGGTTTCTGGCGCCCGCAGCCGTATGGGACTGCATCCAAATCAAAGGACTTTATTCATGACCGACGATCTGGACGCCGCGTTGAACCCTTTCATCCAGGCGGTGCTCGGCAAGAAGGCCACTCATGTGGTGGCATTAGACGTGCGCGAGCTTACCTCGATTGCCGATGTCTTCATCATCTGCAGCGGACGCTCGAACCGCCAGGTGGTCGCTATCGCCGAGCACATCGAACGGCAGCTGCGGAAACATAAAATCAAACCGCTCAGCGTCGAGGGGACCGCCGAGGGACATTGGGTGCTGATGGATTACGGCTATGTGATCGTTCACGTGTTCTTCGAGACGGTGCGGTCGTTCTACGACTTGGAAGGTTTGTGGAACGACGCGCGGCGGATTCCGATTCCAGCCGCAGCGAGCCCGAAACCGGCGTCCGGCGGAAGAACGCGACATCCGGACCATGAAGCATAGGGGTTCCATCGCCATGACCGATACCCTCAAGCCGTTTGGGATGCTGACAGACTTCATTACCGGTCGACTCGTTCCGAACATCGGTGCCGAAGAGAACCGTCAGCTCATGGAGCGCTACCTGGTGGAGCGCAAAGGCTATGCTCGCGAAGACATCGAGGTGGATGTGCCGATCGAGATGGACATCGCCGGAGAACGCTATCGGTCGGCCGTGGATCTGGTGGCCGGGGTAGGAGGCCGACGGATGGTCGCTTTCAGATGCGCGGCCGGGTCGATCGGCTCCTACGAGCGGGAGATCCTGGCCGCCGCCCGACTTCTGAACGACTACCAGATTCCCTGGGCCGCTGCTTCGGACGGCAGGGCCGCCGTCGTGCTCGATACGGCCTCCGGCCGCAGGGTCGGCGCTGGCCTGGAGGCCATTCCGGGCCGGGCCGAGCTGGAAGCACAGCTGCCGGCGCTTGAATTCAAGGCGCTGCCGCCCGACCGGCGGCAGCGCGAGCAGCTGATTTTCCGCACCTATGACCGCGACGGCGTCAACCGCGCCCGACGCCTGATTTAGAATTGATCGTCCACCTCATGCGTTGACACGGTATGGGGATCAGGGTATGGTTTAAAAAATCAGGAGGAACGCACACCGTTTTGCCGCATGCCGAGCGACATCCTGAGGCTTCAGTTCCATCCCGACCCATACCTCGCCGCCGGTTCCTGCGATGGGGATTGGCGGCGGCCTCCGTTTTTTTTGCTCCTCGCGTTCTAAGGGCAGCCGTCTCCGTACCGGCTCCCGCCTCAGAAAGACAGTTGGCTTTCTTCAACACCCACACCGGCGAACGCCTGGAGGCCAGTTACTGCAGGGCCGGACGTTACGATCCGGGCAGCCTCAGAGACATCAACCACATTTTAAGAGATCACCGCACCGGTGAGGTGGGTGCCATCGCAACGGATTTGTTGGACCTCCTGCACCGCCTCCGCCTGCGCATTCAAACCGCACAGCCCTTTCACATCATCTCCGGCTATCGATCACCAATGCCGTTCTGCACCGCAGGAGCCGGGGCGTGGCTTCGCAGAGCCTGCATATGGTCGGCCAGGCCATCGACATCCGGGTGCCGGGGATCGAAACCGGGGAACTCAAGACACTTGCAGTTGGACTCGCCGCAGGCGGGGTCGGGTACTATCCGCAGTCCGACTTCGTCCATGTGGACATCGGCCGGGTCCGATCCTGGTAGCCGGCCGCGTTCCCTGCTTTCCGCGGAGGCTTTTTCTGCAACACCCGGTCGAGCGTCGGGTCGCGCTGATAGATGTCCGGCCAAAACCGAAGGCGTCCCTCGGAGGTCACCCCTGCCGTCATGTAAATCAGATGCAAAGCGATTGGGTGAGGCAGACGGACGGTGCGATTCGCACCGGAATCGATGGCAGCGATCACCGCATCGCGGGACCATCCCGGGGAATCCCTCAAAGCGTATTCGGCCAGGTCAATGGGCTTTTCGATGCGGATGCATCCGGAGCTGAAGCCGCGCATGCTGCGATCGAAAAGCCGCTTCGACGGGGTGTCGTGCAGGTAGACCGCAAACTTGTTGGGAAACGCGAATTTGATGCGGCCGAGATCGTTGTGGGGTCCGGGGTCTTTCTTGAACTTGTAACGAAATCCCTGGCCCGCCACCGCGGTCCAGTCGATGCGGTCCGGGTCGAGTTCGGGCGCGCTCCGGTCCCAGCTTTCGAAGACACGGATTTTCTCGCGGCGCAGATAAGCCGAGTCCCTGCGGGCCTTCGGAAGAATGTCTTCGACGGCGATGCGGGTGGGAATGTTCCAGTCCGGGTTGAAAACGAGGTGGCCCAAATAGCTGCTGAACACCGGGGTGCGGCGATAGTGTCGGCCCACGACCACTCGCATGCGCAGGACTTCCTGGCCATCCTCGATCACGGCCAGATCGAACTGCGGCACATTGACCCGGATGTGACGCGCCCCTAAATCGTGCGGGAGCCAGCGCCAGCGCTCCAGGTTCAGTTCGACCTGGCGGATGCGCTCCTCCAGGGATACGTTCAAGGCCTGCAAAGTTTGAGGCCCCATGCGCCCGTCGGCCTCCAAGCCGTGCCGCTGCTGAAAGCGACGCAGTCCTTCGACCAACTCAACGTCTGCATCCGCGCCGGCTCCTTCCGGGGCCTGCGGCAGGTCGCCTGAAAGCCGCAGCCGTTCGCGCAGCAGATCGGCAATCGCCCCGCTTTGTCCTCTCTCCCAGGATGTCTTTTCCGGCAGCCGGAGCCATTCGGCAGCCTCCCCGCGGGTGCGATGGTTTTTCAGAGCTTTCCGCAGTGCCGTGTATTCCGGATGCGGCGGCCGGAACCCATCGAGGGCCTCGTTGATGCGCCGGGATTCGATCGCACGCTCAAGGACCTGGGCCAAATCAGCCTGCGAATCGATCTGGACCAGCCATTCGTTTTCAAGGGTTTCCGGGTTGACCCGGCCGGCTCGCAGGTGGGAGGCCAGCATTAAGAAGGCATCGGTCAGAAGGAATTCCAGATCCGCGTGAACGTCTGGATCCGGCGGCCGGCCCGCCGTTGCCTGCTGCTTGGCTGTTTGCAGAAGCGAGCGGATAGAATCCAGATGATAGTGCTGTGGAGGCAAGCCGTCGTAGCGGGCATCCTCAACTTGCTGCACCATTTCATCCGCCACCGCGAAGGCCCCATCTTCCGTCTTGATCCAGGCCGGCCGGTAGTTCCGCTGCGCGTAAAATCGCGGCAGCTCGGCGATGCCGCAGACGAGTTCTCCCGCGCAAGCCAGCCGGTTGGCGGTTTGGGCGGCTGCAATTCTGGCTTGTAGCTTCCGGGCAATGGTATCGTCGGGGGGCGTGGTCGAACCTTGGGCCGCCGGCGCCGATAGCAAGCTGAAACAAACCATCGTCGCCAGCAACCGAACCACGCACCGGTACCTGAAATCGATCCGGCCCGAATGGGGGCAAGGGTTGGCGGGGGCAGCCATACGCTTATGCGAAGAAGGCATTGAACGAGTTCGCTGAGATCTAAGCGCCGGCGACATCCTTGCCGCAGTGTTTGCAGATCTTGGCCCGTTGCTTGATGATTTCCGCACAGAACGGGCACTCGCGAGTGAAGTGCCGCGCATGAATCTTGGCGACAGCCTCATCCACTTTTTTCTGAATGATTTCGTTCGGGAAGCGCATGTTGCGCATGGGCTCGATCGCTTCGGCTTCCCCGATGTCTCCGATCATCTCCGCGGCCTTGAGCCGGACACGGGCGGGCTCGAGAGGGTCCTGCAGCAGCTGCAAGACGGCGGGGCCGTCCCGGGTGGTGTAGTAATCGGCCAACAGATTGAATCCGCGCTTGATGGCTTCCTTCAGCGCTTCCTGTTCGGCCACCGCCTGGTCTTCCACGATCTGTCCGCGCATGCCCATATCGCTGAATACCGGAATGCATTCGTAGACCTCGCTGCCCGGGTAGTTCATGCAGCGGTAGGAGGCGCGGTGGGCGTAGCTTTCCTCGATATGCTTCCAGCCGGATTGATACAGCGGGCATTCGTCGTTGAAACATACAAACAAGTATGGAGTTCCCCACCCGAGCCCGTCGCCCATGCGCATCGGCGGCTCCTCCCACAGGCTCATTTCCACGCTGCAATGCGGGCACTTGGGCCGCGGCATGGCCATTACTTTCTCGAGTACCTCTTCTCTGGTTTCAAACGACATTGATACGCCTCCGTTCGGATCGATCCATTTCCATCGAGATTTCGTTTTCAACATAAGCGCCGCCGCCGGTGATGTCAAATCGATGTGAGCGACCGAAAACCCGCCCCGCCAAACCTCGGCTCAAGTTGCACGTGCCGGAGTAACCACAGCGGATGGCGTCCGCCGGCTCCTCATTCACTCGCCGAGCGCTTCAGCCGGTTGACACGCTCCCGCACCAAGTCGTATTCGATCCAGTTGTCGAGAAAGGTTCCCAGAGCCTCGCGGTAAAATCGGACGGCGTTTTTGTGGTCCCCGGACCCTTCGGCCCAGAAACCCGCGGCAGTGAACGCCGTGAGAATGTTTTCGGGCACGTCCCCGGCCTGTCGTCGCAGGTCGCTCTCTGTCTGCTGCCCCCGCAGATAGTCGCACAGGGCCAGATACCATGGATCCCGCGTGCGGCGGGCATAGTCGGTAAGGCATTCACTCACTTCGTCATGGCGGCCCTGGTAATGCAGAATCCCCGCCTCCAGCAAGCCCAGGCCCAGGCGCATGGCCGTCTGCCGCCCTTCGATCTTCAAATAGGCCCGCAGCGCGTCCAGGGCTTCCGGGAAGGCCTCCTCCGCCGCGCGGGCATACGCCAGGGCACCCATGGCGGCGCGATTCTCCGGGTCCCGCTCAAGGAGTTTTTGGAGTGTCTCGCTCTTCTCTTTGATGGTGATGTCCCCCTGGGCCAGCTTGATCATCAGGGGCGACAACTCCTCCTGGCGCTTCTTCTTGATTTCCAGAGCTTCCTTCAGCCGGCGGTCGAATTGCTGCATGTGGAGGCTGTAGGCGCTCCATTGATCGTGGGTTTTGAACGCGGTGCGGCGATGCTTGCGAAGTTCGTCCAGCTTGGCCCGCGCCAGCAGGAATTCCCATGCTTCGGGCTCGGCGGAGAGAACGGCCTGTTCGATCAGGTTTTCCGCCTCTTCCACGCGTCCCTCGCGCTGGCGCAGGAGGCCGCAGATGTAATGCAGCCAGCTTCGTTCCGA
>JALOPB010000390.1 GCA_025454115.1 Desulfobacterales bacterium
TAGGACCAGAACCCGAGACCGCCGTCCTTGGGCAGACAGTAGCCGCCGATGCCGGGGCCGGGGAACATGATGTTCGAATGCGTCGGCCGCACCTTGATGGCCTTGAGGACCTTGACGAGATCCACTCCGTTGCGTTCGGCGAAGATGCTCCATTCGTGCACGAAGGCCAGGATCGCGGCCCGGTAGGAGTTCTCGACGATCTTGCAGGTCTCGCTCTCGAGCGGCCGGTCGAGCACCGTGAGCGGAAATTTTTCGACGTTGAGTACTCCGCTCAGAAACTCGATCACCCGCATCCGCGCCTCCGGATTGACTCCGCTGCACACCCGCCAGAAATCCCGGATGGAAGCGACATAGTTCCGGCCCGGCATCACGCGCTCGAAGGAGTGGGCCAGGAGCGGCTCGCGGTCTCCGAGCCCACGACGCTCGAACTCCTTCTTCATGATGGGATAGGCCACATATTCCGTCGTACCCGGCGGAACCGTGGTCTCAATCAGCACCATGCAGTCCGGCCCGATCTTCTGTCCGATGATCTTCAGGCACTCCTCCAGGGCCTGGATGTCGGCGCGGCCCTGGCGGACGTTTCCGATAGTGTCCTTGTGGTAATCGCACTGCACATCCACGACCACGACATCGGCCAGCGCCAGTGCATCGTAAGTAAAAGTCGCGGTCAACGATTTCTTCTCCAGCACGCAGCGCTGGATCATGCGAGCCACCTCGGGGTCGTCGGCTTCCACCGGCGCAACGCCCCGATTGAGATAGGCAATCTTCCAGAAAGACCTCGGCGAGGGCCGCTGCATGCCGATGACGAATTTGCTCGGTTGGCCCTCGGCGTCTTCGGCATCGGCCACGACGCCGGCCATGACCGCACCGACGAAGCCGACCCCCATCACGACGACGATCTCCCGCCCCATTCGACGCTGTTGGCTGACGATGCGCTGCAGGCGTTTGAATTCTTTCGTATAGTCGCTGCCGGACGGAAGGGGAAACTTCTCGTTATTGGGGCATTCGGAGACCGGAACCGCCGAAGACCTGGCCCTGGTTCTGGAAGAAGCTTTCGATGTTGAACGCGGCATACGTTTTCCTTTCTCACACGGTTTTTTTTCGGGACGGTGCAACGGCCGCTCGCCCGATGCTGAAATAGTCAAATCCCAGGCTCACGGTGAATTCAGGATCGTACAGGTTGCGGCCATCGAATATGACCGGCATTTTTAATAATTTTTGCATCCGGCCGAAATCGGGATTGCGGAACTGGTTCCAGTCCGTCACGACCGCCAAAGCATCGGCGCCTTCCAATGTTTCATATTGATTCTCGCAGATATGCACCAGCGGATTGGCGGAGAAAAGGCTCATCGCACGGCTGCCGGCTACGGGGTCGAACGCCTTTACGGCCATGCCCGCCTCCGTCAGTTCGCGGATGATTTCCAGGGAAGCAGCCTCGCGCATGTCATCCGTGTTGGCCTTGAAGGCGAGGCCCCAGAGCCCCAGCACCCGACCGCTGACGCCGCCAAGCCCCGCAAAATAATCGATGATTTTCCGGCCCAAGACCTGCTTCTGCCGGTGGTTGACCGCGTCCACGGCGGCGATCAGCTCAGGCTCGTAGCCGCTGCCGCGCGCCGTGGTGATGAGCGCTTTGACGTCTTTTGGGAAGCACGAACCGCCGAAGCCCATCCCCGGATAGATGAAGTGGTGGCCGATGCGGTGGTCGGCTCCGATCCCGCGGCGGACTGCTCCTACATCAGCCCCGACCCGTTCGCATATGTTGGCGATCTCGTTGATAAACGATATCTTGGCAGCGAGCATGCAGTTGGCTGCGTATTTCGTCATCTCAGCGCTGCGCACGTCCATTACGATCATTTTATCTCGGCTGCGCGCAAACGGAGCATACAGGGTTTCCAGCAGCTTGGCGGTGCGGACGTTATCGGTTCCCACGATGATCCGGTCGGGTTTCATGAAGTCGCTGACCGCGTCGCCTTCTTTCAAAAATTCGGGGTTTGAAACCACATCGAACTCAAGACTCATGCCGCGCATTTCGGTCTGTTCGCGGATGATCCGGGACACTTCATCGGCCGTGCCCACCGGCACGGTCGACTTGTTGACAATGATCTTGTATTCGGTGATGACCGCCCCGATCTGGCGGGCCACGTCCCGCACCTGCGACAGGTCGCAGGAGCCGTCATCCCGCGGCGGAGTCCCCACGCAGTTGAAAATGAAAAGGGCATTGTCCATGCTCTCCTTTAAATCGGCGGAAAACGTCAACCGGCCTTCGGCAATATTGCGTTTGACCATCGGTTCGAGGCCGGGTTCAAAGATATGGATCACCCCGTTCTTCAAGCCGTCAACAATGGCCAAATTGCTGTCCACGCAGACAATGTCGTTTCCCATCTCAGCCAGGCAGGCTGCCGTCACAAGACCCACGTACCCCGTTCCTACGATGCAGATGTTCATGGCTCCTCGTCGAATGGCTCGATGCTCCGATTTAAGTCAAGCAATCCTGCTCGACCAGCAAATAAGTTAATTGGTTATTATACCAGTTAACCGCACTAATTGCCAACGATCCACCGGGTCGGTTTTTGGGAGAGTTCACTTTTTTCTTGATTTATTTCGGAAAATTGGCGACAAGGTAGCCTATCGAAATCGGGGCGGCCAGCGTTCAGAAATGGATGTCGGGCCGGCTTGCTTCGAAATCACCGGCACCCAGACGTTTTCGGCCTCGGCCGAAAGGCTCGGTGCATCCCATCGCGGTATGCGGCGTTATTTCGGCTCGGATTTTCGGCGGCGTCGCTTTGGAGGAGAACAGATACCGGGATCTAAAAGGGGTGATTTCGAACTTCCTGCAAGCGTTTAAAGGGGCGCATCGGACTATTGCGGATTTTAAGCGGTGGCAAGGGACTCCGGCGGGTTGCTTGATCCACCGATCCTGAAAATGTCACGGCCGCCTCGCAGCAGCGGGAATTCAAAAAGCCGGTCCAAGCCGCCCCGATTTCGTTTTCTGCCCTGCTGAGTTTTCTGCCCTGCCGATAAGATGAACCTCTGAAAGACCACCCGTTGACGACTTCGTCAGAAAACAATGCCCACATAACCGACAAAGCTGTCTCCCGGGCTGCGGTCGTGGCTGGTTGCATAGCTGATCGATTCGGCTTCTCTGGCTCCGAGGCGCCGCCCGGCCTCAATAGCATGGTTTTCCAATGCCTCCGCCATGAGTCTCTGGGGGTCCAGGTCGAGCATGGCCTCGATGATCCGCCGGTCATTTTCCTGTTTCACCCAGGCGACGGCGGAAGATCCACTCCCGTGGCCGGTGAATCCATAGTGTTCGCCGTAATGAGTGAGATCGGTCGAGCCGATGACTTTGAGATTGAGCCCCAGCTGCTGGGCTGAGTCGACCACTGCCCTGCCGATGGCCAGCGAGGCATTGGTCGGCGGGACTCCCATCGCCAGAATTTCCGCTTGGGGAAAGAAATACTTCAGAAACGGCAGCTGCAGCTCGATCGTGTTGTCCTGGGTGAAACGGTCCACGGTTTCCTGACGGAAAGGGAATTGTTGAACCAGCGCGCCGGCCAGGTCCTCGGCGACCGCGATAGGGCCGAAGGGCGTTTCCCAGGCACCGGTCGGCATCATGATGTTCGGGGAGGAACGAGAAAGGTGCATGCCGAACAGCACCACCACATCCGGCGATGGACCGTCGGATGTCTTCAACGCGTAAACGACGTTACAGGCGATGTTGCCCGAAAAATACCACCCGGCATGGGGTAGAATACCGCCGACGAGGTGGCGGCGGCGCGGAGGCGGGATTCCGCCCCTTTCAACGAACGCCTGGATTTCGCGCTCGCATTCGGAGGCGCGGGCCGGATACCAGCTTCCGGCAAAATCCGCGCGTCTGATCCGGGAGGCCATCGAATATCCCTGTTATGACTTTAGCCGTTTCAAGGAATGTGCCGGAGACGAGGTCGGCGGCTCCAGGGAACCGGCCGGCGGACCGGACCGACGGAGCGCCTGAGGTGCCGGCGCCATCAGGAGTTCATCCTAGACCAGA
>JALOPB010000391.1 GCA_025454115.1 Desulfobacterales bacterium
ACGACATCTCGCTTCTCAAGAGGGTCGACATCCCCATTCTCCTGCCCCACGAGGACGGCACATATGAGCCCATAGACATCCAGGGCCTCATCAAAGCGGCACAACCCGGAAGCAGAGGATGGAATGACGCCATTCTTCAGGTTGTCGACCGCTTGGATGAATCCAAGGCAACTTCGGTTGACCGGCCATTTTCCCGGGCGATCAAGGGAAGCTCCACCCGTGACCCCTTGGAAGGAAGGAATTTGAAATGACGGACTTCTGGCAGCATGGCTCCATAACCGTCTTGAAAAAGGTGAACTACCTCCACGCGGTCGTTTTGTCACTGGATCGTGCCAGCGATAGCCGGTTCAAGAAGGACTTATCTGCGATCGGCACACCGAAATCGAGGCGATGGAAGCTTTTGTTGATTCGCTTCGCTGTGGGTTGATAATAGGGAAAAATCTTGCTGACGATATCGTAGGATCTCAGTGCCGGCCGAGCAGATCATCCTCCCAGTCGGCCGTATTGCTCCAAAGAGGGTCGTGCCCCTGCGCGTCGTAAAGGTTGATGCGATACTGCGCTTGGTTTTCCTGCCGGATCTGCAGCATCTGCTCGTAGTTCTGCCGGGTTCCCGCGTAATAGCAGCGGCAACCCACTGCATCCGCCCAGACATAGACCTCATGGTCCTTGATAATGCCTCGTACGACTTGTTTCTGGGGGATGCGGCTGATGCGCTCGATGGTTGCCGGCTTGTCCGCCATCTTCAACTGGAAGCCGGCGGTGCCCAGCAATTCCTCAGCCTGCAGCGTTTTGTCCACGGGGGCTCCGGCGCAACCTGAAATAATCAAAGCGGTGATTGCGGTCAGCTTCCACAGCCCCATTCGCATGGTTGAGAACCAACTCATGATACGTCTCCTTGGATCCTTGCTGTTTTTGGTCTTGCGGGTGAATGTTTAAGATAGACGGGCTTCAAACCCGTCTCGCGCCAACGGTTCATTATGGCAGGAGCCCAGGTTCCTTGAGAGCGCGCTGCGCCGCCCCCGCAGCCAGTCGCTCGATGTAAGGCTTGACCTGCCGGATCACCTCTGGGTTCAGAGGCTGGATGCCATTCGATTCGGGGAATTCCGCTAAAGATGATTTGCCGCAGGCTGCGCGGGCATAGGCAGCCAGAGCCGCCGGTCGGGTCTGGAAAACCGCCACGATGATATTGGCATAGGGAGTCGCCGTGTACCGGCCGACCGGAGCCAGGTTGGAAAGGCCCGACAACATCCTATCCCGGGTGTAGAGAGGCGGGTTTCCTCGTTCTTTTCTTGCCGCCTCCGAAGACGACAGCCTCGCGTGGCGCGAAGGCTTCATTCAAACCTTCCTGGCCCGAGATATCCCCCAGCTTGGCATTTCGATCCCGCCCGCGGCCATGAGTCGTTTCTGGACGATGTTGGCTCATTATCACGGTCAAACCTGGAATGCCTCCGAACTCGGCCGTTCCCTTGACCTGCCGGATAAAACCGTGCGCTCCTATCTTGACATTCTGACCGGAACTTTTATGGTCCGGCAACTTCAACCGTGGCATGAAAATCTCAGCAAGCGCCAAGTCAAGGCACCGAAGATATACCTTCGAGATTCGGGTTTGCTGCATGCCTTGCTCAATCTTCCCGATTTTCCGACTCTTCATAGCTATTCACGCACAGGGGCCTCGTGGGAAGGTTTCGCCATCGAACAGGCATTGCAGTCTGTGAAACCCGCCCAAGCTTTTTTCTGGGCAACCCACACCGGCGCAGAAGTAGACCTGTTTTTCCTTTCGCATGGTCGCCGGTATGGAATTGAATGCAAATTCAGCGAAACCCCTAAGATCACCAAATCAATGAACCAGGCGCTTGAGAGCCTGAGCCTCGCCCACCTGTGGGTCGTTTATTCCGGAGAGCATTCATATCTCCTCTCGAAGCGGATATCCGTCTGGCCGCTGAAGGACATCTTCTCTCTGCCAAAGCAGCTTCTGATCAAACCGGCAGCCAAATAGGCCAACACCGTCGTGCCGGACTTCATCCTGCATCCACCAACGAAAGGCTTGGACACAAGCCGCCTCTCATGAGGCGGCCTGTGCGGTTGAGTAGCGCCCTGCTGACGCCCGAACCACATCGGAGCCACCCAAACTATCCGAACCGCCCGGGAGAAGTAGCGGCCCTAGTGGTCATCCTGCACCGGCTCTGTGAGGCCTCGGCCCATCACGATCCGTCTCGTTCTAATGGCGTCTCCTTTCGTTGGTGAGGGAGCGGCGGTGCAGCCGGCCGCGATTCGACCGGCTGCACCGGCTTTTTTCAATCGGCTTCGGCCTTCTGCTTCAACGCCGCCGCGAGCTTCTTCTGCTCTTCCGGCGACAGCTGCGGCCGGTCGACTTTAATCGTCAGCTTGTTGAGCTTCGCGGTCAGCGGGAACGGCGGCGTGTAGTCCGCGTCGTTCACGCCGGTCAGCGTGTCCGAGCCGACGTCGAAGCTCTCGTCCCACTGCAGGATCATGGGCAGCGTCCGCTTCATCTCCCGGGTGTCCACGGCCTTGCCGTCCACCTTCAGCGTGCCGACACCCGGCCGGCCGACGCCGCTGAAGTTGTTGAAGGCGAGCGTGCCCACGCCCAGGCCGTCGTACTTGAACTCGAACTCGACGGTGTGCCGCCCGGGCGCGAGCGCCTCCGGCCCCTCCCACTTCAGCCGCTCGAGATCGACCATGTTCCACAGCCACACGGGCTTGCCCTTCAAGAGGTAGAAGCCGTAGCCCGCGAAGCGCCCGCCCGAGGTCACGATCATCCCCTCGGCCCCGCCCTGCGGCACCTCGATGTCGGCCGCGAACGTGTAGGACGCGTTGAGGATGTCGGGCGAGTCGCCCTGCGGCAGGCCGGTCATCGGCCGCGTGTAGACGAACTCGGTCCGGCCCGCGGTGATGTTGGGCCGCGGCGCAACAATCCGCGCGGCGACCGAGGCATCCATCGGGAAGACCTGGTATTTCTTGGCCTCCGCGACGAACATCTGCCGCATCTCCTTGACCTTCTGCGGGTACTTGGCCGCGACGTCGTCGGTCTGATTGAAGTTCTTGCGCAGGTCGTAGAGCTGGAAGACCTGGTTGTTGAGCGGGTCGGGATTGGCCGGGCCGAAGGCCTGCCACGGGGCGCGGTCGACCTTCGTGCTGA
>JALOPB010000392.1 GCA_025454115.1 Desulfobacterales bacterium
GCGCTCTGCGCGGCGGCAGCGCTGGCGGAGATCGAGGTCATCGAGGGCGAGCGGCTGGTCGCGCACAGCGCCCGGCTGGGTGCCTATGCCCTTCAGCGCCTGAACGAGATGAAGGACCGGCACCCTCTGATCGGTCATGTCGCCGGCCTGGGGCTGCACATCGGCATCGACCTGGTCAAGGACCGCGCGACCAAAGAGCGCGCGGTGGACGAGGCCGAGATCGTCATGTTCAAATGCCTGGAGCGGGGGCTGTCCTTCAAGACCATCGACGGCAATGTCCTGACGCTGAGACCGGCGCTGGTGATCACGCCGGAGGAGATGGACCGCGCGCTGGACATCTTGGAGCAAGCCATCGGCGAGGTTGAAAGCGGAGGGGGATATTAGTAGAGGGCTGTCCTTTAATATAGAAAGGCGGGGCCTGAACGCCAGGCCCCGCCGGATGATGGATTGGATGAAAAGTTAGTTGGCTGTCTTGGCCTTCTGGACCGGCTCAGCCATCATGTCGTTGCATTACCATTCAGAAGCTCTCATAGACGTTATGCTACGACCGGACGAGGTCGAAGCGATCAAGGTCCATGACCTTGTTCCACGCTGCTACAAAGTCCTGCACGAACTTCTCCTGGGAGTCCTCACAAGTTGGGAGTTCGAACCGAAGATGAGGTCGACCCGCGTGCCGGTCCACTTGAGCTCTCCCGTTGAGCGGTCACGCCCTTCGAACACGTCTGCATCTTCCGCGGTTGCCTTCCACGTCGTGCGCATGTCGAGCAGATTCACGAAGAAGTCGTTGGTGAGCGTCTCGGGACGATGGGTGAAGACGCCGTGCTTGGACTGGCCGAAGTTGGCATTCAAGACGCGCATGCCGCCGACAAGCACCGTCATCTCTGGTGCGGTCAGCGTCAGTAGTTGCGCCCGATCCACCAGCAGTTCCTCGGCCGATACGGCGTATTTGGTTTTTTGGTAGTTGCGGAACCCGTCCGCCTTCGGTTCAAGTACGACGAATGACACCACGTCAGTTTGCTCCTGGGAGGCATCCGTGCGTCCCGGCGTGAAGGGAACCTTCACATCGTGACCGGCCTTCTTCGCGGCCTGCTCGACACCGGCGCATCCGCCCAGGACAATCAGGTCGGCGAGCGAAACTTTCTTCCCGCCGGACTTCGCAGCGTTGAATTCCTTTTGGATGCCCTCGAGGGTCTGCAGCACGGTTTCCAGCTGTTCCGGCTGATTGGCTTCCCAATTCTTCTGCGGCGCCAGACGGATGCGGGCCCCGTTCGCCCCGCCGCGCTTGTCGGAGCCGCGGAAGGTGGAGGCCGACGCCCAGGCGGTCGACACCAGCTGGGATACGGACAGCCCCGAAGCCAGAATCTTGCCCTTGAGGGCGGCAATGTCCTTCGCATCAATCAACTTGTGATCGACTGCGGGCACCGGGTCCTGCCAGATCAGGTCCTCGGCCGGGACCTCCGGGCCCAAATAGCGTGCGCGCGGACCCATGTCGCGGTGAGTCAGTTTGAACCACGCCCGGGCAAACGCGTCCGCAAACGCGTCCGGGTCCTTGTGGAAGCGCTTCGCAATCGGTTTATAGATTGGATCCATCCTCAGCGAGAGGTCCGCCGTGGTCATGATGGTCGTAACCCGCTTCGACGGATCGTGGGCGGCCGGCGCGAGATCCTTTTCATCCGGACTGACCGGCACCCACTGCCAGGCGCCGGCGGGGCTTTTCACCAGATTCCAATCATAGCCGAACAGCATGTCGAAATAGCCCATGTCCCACTGGGTCGGTTTCGGCGTCCAGGCGCCCTCGATGCCGCTGCTGATCGTTTCACCGCCCTTGCCACTGCCGAAGCTGCTCTTCCAACCGAGCCCTTGCTCTTCGATTGGCGCAGCTTCAGGTTCCGGGCCGACATGCTTCGGAGAGCCGGCGCCATGGCATTTGCCGAAGGTGTGGCCGCCGGCGACGAGCGCGACGGTCTCTTCGTCGTTCATGGCCATGCGGGCGAAGGTCTCGCGCACGTCACGGCCCGATGCGACCGCATCCGGCTTGCCGTCCGGGCCTTCCGGGTTCACGTAGATCAGACCCATCTGCACGGCGGCAAGCGGGTTTTCGAGGTCCCGTTCGCCGCTGTAACGGCTCTTGGGCTTGTCGCTCGTCGCCAGCCATTCCTCTTCTGAACCCCAATAAACGTCCTCCTCCGGCTCATAGATGTCTTCGCGCCCGCCGCCGAAGCCGAAGGTCTTGAAGCCCATCGACTCCATCGCGCAGTTGCCGGCGAGGACCATCAGGTCGGCCCAGGAGATTTTCCGGCCGTATTTCTGCTTGATCGGCCAGAGCAGACGGCGCGCTTTGTCGAGATTCACGTTGTCCGGCCAGCTGTTGAGGGGCGCCAAGCGCTGATTGCCGGACCCCGCCCCGCCGCGGCCGTCGCCTTGGCGGTAGGTGCCGGCGCTGTGCCAGGCCATCCGGATGAAGAGTCCCCCGTAGTGACCGTAGTCGGCCGGCCACCAGTCCTGCGTGTCGGTCATCAGCGCATAGAGATCTTTCTTCAGGGCCTTGAGATCGAGTTTCTTGAATTCCTCGGCGTAGTTGAACGCCTCACCCATCGGATTGCTCAGGTGCGAGTGCTGATGCAGAATCTTGAGGTTCAACTGCTTCGGCCACCAGTCGCGGTTCGACGTGCCACCGCCGACGGTGGATCCCATGACCGGGCGCTTTTTGTCTTCATTCATGATGTTTGCTCCTTTCGTTGTCTGATTTTATCCACTGTGGTGCTGTGAATACGATGACTTACAAGATTGTACTTATTTATTGATAGTTATTATCGATTATTGGGTAAAAAAAAGGTTCCGCACCATCCTATTGGCATTCGCGGCATAGACCAAAAAAATCAACCCGGTGAGTCGTAATTTGGAAACCGGTTTCTTTGGTAACCTCTTTTGCCAGGTCTTCCAGGCTGCTCAAATCCGGATCGACAATTTTTTTGCACCGGGTGCATATCAAATGGGGATGCGGGTACGGTTTGTTGCCGTCATACCGGTTGCTTCCGTCCGGGAAGCTAATCTCTATGACTTCATTCTCCTGCTTAAGCAGGGCTACCGTTTTGTAAATGGTCGCAACGCTGGTCGTCGGAAACTGAGCTTTAACGGTGTCATAGATCCGCTCAACGCTAGGATGCCCATCACTGGCGGCCAACACCTTCAACACCGCCAAGCGCTGAGGTGTGATCCTAAAATCGTGTTCCTTAAGTTTGGACAGCATCTGGTCTAAACGCTGCTTGGCTGGAACCGGATCTGATCGTTTTTTCATTAGCTTCCGGATATGGGCATAAATGATAGTATATATTTTTGGATAACAATTATTGTTAAATTACAATATTCCGAAGCTGGGTGTCAAGAAGAAAAGATGTGGCTCTTTCGGAACTCCTTCGGATTTACTTTTCCATTTCAAACACGCTGGAGACTGAACCTGCCTGCCATTTGTTACGTATATCACGATTAAGGTTATCTTTCCTAAAACTGCACCTTCGTTGAGCTAATCTCAACCCCGTTTTGCCACAGGCAAGGTTTGGACTCAGGCACGAAGTCAAATCTCATGCACCGCATTTGTCACAGTCGTCTGAATGACCTTGTGCTTTGTCCTGTACCCTCATAAAACCCCGAAGATCTCTATCTTACCCTCATAAAACCCCGAAGATCTCTATCTGAACTGTCCGCACTACACGCATAAACAGGCAGGACCTCCTGGGCTGGTTCAAGCATATGTTGTTTATGGTTATTTTTAGTTATTTTAATATTCGAGTACTGTCATGGTTGACAAGATGGGATTGATAGCCTAATTAAACTACCACCGACAACCTTTAACACCTCGATATGGTAGGGTTTCCTATGGCCAAGCTCATGTCCACCAAAGAAGTGGCCCGGTTCATCAACGTCAACGAAAAAATGATCTACACGCTTGTTTCCGAAAAGGGGCTTCCGGCCACCAAGATTACGGGCAAGTGGCTCTTCCCGCAGCATCTCGTGGAGCAGTGGGTCGAAGCCAACACCCGCAATTTACCCAAAAGCGATGCACAGCTTCCGCCCTACCAGGGACTTCTGGTCATTGCCGGCAGCAACGATCTGCTCCTGGATCGGGCGATCACCCTGTTCAACACCATG
>JALOPB010000076.1 GCA_025454115.1 Desulfobacterales bacterium
TTGCGCGACCGGAGCGTGCCGCCGACCTGGACCCGGCAGTGGACATCGCTCCCGGCCACCCGGGCGACCTCCAGCTGGATGTAGCCGTCGTTCAGAAACAACGTGTCCCCGGGCTGGACCGAGCGCGGCAGTTCGGGAAAGCTCACGGTCACCCGCTGCGAGTCGCCGATGATCTCCTCGGTCGTGAGCGTGAAGGCATCACCCCTCGATAGCTCGACCGGTTCCTCCTGAAAAAGACCGATGCGGATCTTGGGGCCGGGCAGGTCGGCCATGATGGCGACCGGCCGGCCGGCCGCCTCCCCGGCGGATCTGATCCGGTAAATGGTGTCGGTGAGCTCGGTGAGATCCCCGTGGGAGAAGTTGAGCCGGGCGATGTTCATCCCGTTGCGGATCAGCGACTCCAAAACGAGCGGAGAATCCGACGCGGGCCCGATCGTGGCGACGATTTTGGTCTTGTTGGCGGCAAATGGCATTGGTTTCCTCTTAGGAGGTCAATTCGAGATAGGTTGATATACCGGCACCATAGCGGGCTTCAAAGGCCTTGTCCACTTTCTGGACGGGATTGGCGCCCAGAAAGCTGAGCAGAGACGCCAGCGCTTCGGCGCGGCGGCCGCGCTCGGGAATGCCTTTCAGCCCGGCGATCTCGGCCTCGATTTCGAAGTACTTCAGTTTGTCCTTGAGCGGCAGCTGCCAGAACAGCAGAAACCCTCGTTCGGGAAAATCCACGCCGATCAGGCCGTAGCAATATCGCATGAAGCTCTTTTCAAGGCCGAGGCGGACATCGACGAGTGTCTGTTTGGCCGCGGCCAAATCGGCCGGGCGGCAGGGCTTGCCCACCAGCTCGAAGTACATCTTGATCTTGGGCTCGGTGCCCGACGGCCGCACCGTGATGCGCAGGCCGGTGGTTTCGGGCACGTTCCGGAGCGGAGGTGTCGGTCTCCGACAGATGCGGTTGGGGTGCCCCCTGCCAGCGGTCAATCTTCTCGGCCACGTCGAAGCCGCCGAACCGGTCGACCGCCTGGCTGCGGAAATGATCCATGATCGCCGCGATCTGCTCCATGCCCTTGGCGCCCAGCAGCCGGATCTCGGTCAGATAGTTGTGGCAATAGCCGTAGGTGGAATAAATTTCGTCGAGGGCGTCCACCAGCGTCCGATCCTGCCGTTTCAGTTCGGCGGCATACTCGGCAATCCACACGGCGGCGCTGGCTGCGTCTTTGTCGCGGGCATATGTGCCCGTGAGGTAGCCGTGGCTTTCCTCGCACCCGAAGATGAAGTCCGACCCGCGACCGGCGGCCTCCAGCTGGTTCATCTCTTCGGCCACGTATTTGAAGCCGACCAGCAAATCGCCGATGCAGGCAATGTTGTTGGCACGCGCCATCGTATCGATCAGGGCGGTGGTGACATCCGTCTTGACAATGACCCGCTGCGGGGTCAGGCGTCCGGCGGCCCGCAGCCGATTGATGGCGTAATTCGTCAGGATGATGGCGATCTCGTTGCCGGTCAGAAAAAGCCACTGCCCGCGGTGGTTCACCATGATGCCGATGCGGTCGGCGTCCGGGTCGGTGCTGAGCAGGATGTCGGCAGCGGCCTTCTGCGCGAGCGGCAGGGACGTGTTGAAGGACTCCACCACCTCCGGGTTGGGGATGTTGAAAGTCACCTTTTCGAAAGCCCCGCTCAGGTTGGAGGTCGCCGGGCAGAGCGTCACGTCGAAGCCCAGGTCTTGCAGCACCGGATAGACCGTGGTGACGCCGGTGCCGTGCAGGGGGGAATAAAAGATATTCAGGTTGCGTTCCGCAGAGAGCGATACCGCAGCGGCGCTGGCGTGGTAGGCGCGGTCGATCTCCTCCCCGACGATTTGAATCAGCCCCCGGCGCCGGGCCTCTTCAAACGGCAGGCGCTGGATCGTTTGGACGTTGCCGGTGACCTCATCCACCAGCGTCTGGTCGTGCGGCGGGATGAGCTGGCCGCCATGCTCGTCATAGACTTTCTTGCCGTTGTCGGGGGGCAGGTTGTGGCTGGCGCTGAACATGTCGCCGGCGATGGCCTTAAGGTGGCGGATGGCGAAGGACAGCTCCGGCGTGCTGCGCACCGATTCGAAAAGGTAGGTTTTAATACCGTTGGCGGCATATACTTCGGCCGCAGCCTGCGCCAGCTTCCAGCCGTCGAGATCCTTGACGGGATTGGGAATCTCGTCCGAATAGATTCCCTTTTGGCTGTAGCGGCGGACGTCGAACGTCATGACGACGCCCCGGCGCCTGGCTGCCTCGCCGTATAGTTTCAGCAAATACTGGGAATGCCCCTGAGCCGAGGCCTGGATGGTCCAGGGATTGATGCGGTTCGGACCAATACCGACCGGCCCCCGCCGGCCGCCGGTGCCGAAAGGGATCACCTGGTAGAAAGAGTCCAACAGCACATCCCATTTGCCGGTTTCGATCAGGTAGCGGATCTGGGCGGTGTACTCGACGAAAACAGGATCGGTCAACCAGGTACTCAGGTTACCCAGCGCGACGGATTTAACCTTCTCGGAAACGTCCAGGCGTGAAAAGCCGTCTTTGGCGAGCGAAAGCACATCCATGGATTTCCTATCCTCCAATGAGCAAATCTGCCGTCATGTCTTCAGGAATACCGAGGGACAGCAGTCTAAGAACGGTTGGCGCGATATCGGATAATTTGCCTATTTTCCTCAAGCTGTTACCGGGAGCATCCCTCGCGACATAGACGCACTCGACCGGGAATGTGGTGTGGCTGGTTTTCACCATCCCGGTCTCATAGTCGATCATTTGTTCTGCATTGCCGTGGTCGGCGGTGATGAACACGTGCGCGTTCAGTTCGAGCAGACGCAAAACCAGCCGTCCGACGCACTCATCCACCACCTCGATGGCTTGCTTGGCCGCCTCGAAATTTCCAGTATGCCCGACCATGTCGCCGTTTGCGAAATTCACCAAGATGAATTGATAGGGGTTGTCGCTCAGGCGACTCAACAATTCATCCGTAATCCGGTAAGCCTCCATCTCCGGGTGACTTGCGAACGTCGCCGGATCGAAGCGGCCCTTGACCTCCACATCGTCTTCGTTGGCATAGGGCGTGGTCGATTTTCCATTGAAGAAGCTGGTGACATGGCGGTATTTCTGGGTTTCGGATATCCGCAATTGCCTGAAGCCGGCCGCCGATACGACTTCTCCCAAGAGATGGTCCAAGCTGCCGCCGCTGCCCAGCGGTTCCATCAGATAGTCCTCGAATTCATCGTAGTATCGGGTGAAGCCCCGATAAACGATTTCCGGCTTACGTTTGAGCGCGCCCGGGTAATTGGGGTCGACGAAGGCCCTGGACAACTGAATGGCCCGATCCTGGCGATAATTCGTGTGCAAGATGCAATCGCCATCCGCTACCGACCGGTAGTCGCCGATGCAGTAAGGAGGGATATACTCATCAAACATTTCAACCTGATCGGGTGTTTGGTCCCCTTCGTAAGACTCCGTGACGGCAGCCTGGGCCGACGGTGCGCGGCGGCCCTCCGCTGAAACCATGCAGTGGTAGGCCTGGTCCGTTAACGCCCACGCGCTGGATCGATCCATGGCGTAGTAACGCCCCATTACGGTCCCGATCGAGCAGTTGTGGATGGTTTGAATAACCTGATCGAGCTTCGCCAGATACTCCAGCGAGCTTCGTGGCGGCGTATCGCGGCCATCCAGAAACGGGTGGATGACCATCTCGCCGTCCGGGTAATCGGCTCGGGCGCGCGCCATGATTTTGAACAGGTGTTCCTGGTGTGCATGAACGCCTTCGTCTTGGAGCAGCCCCAGCAAATGGAGCCGGCTTTTCTGCCGGCGCCAGGAATTCATCAAGGATATCCACTTTTGGTTTTCGAAGAAGGAGCCGTCGCGCAGCGCATCATCAATTCGCTTGAGTTCCTGCAAAACAATCCGTCCGGCGCCCATGTTCAGATGCCCCACCTCACTCGACCCCTGGTATCCATCGGGCAAGCCGACGGCTTCGCCGGAAGCCTCCAGCAACGTCCAGGGATATTTTTTCAGATAGGCATCCAGATTCGGTGTGCGGGCGGCAAGGACCGCGTTTCCTTTCGGGTTCTCGTTGCGGCCCCAACCGTCTCGAACAACGACACATACGGGTCGAATCGTGTCCTTCATTTCATTTCTCCGACATCGACAGGGCTGGAAACCTGGCCTGCATTTCTTGAAGGTTGGTTGACTTATTGGCTCATTGTGCTATTTTTTCCAAATTAATCAAGCATTATCGAATCCCGATAGCAGTTGTCAATCCTGCGATCGAAAGGGGGGTTTTTGGCATTCCAGCGCCGACCCGCCCCTGGATCGGCCCAACGGAGTGCATGACATGGCAGTCGACCGGTTACCCGACAACGACCCGATCCCGGCATCCCCGACCGGGGGGGGGCCGATTCTGGCGGCCATCTTGAACCCGTTCGGCCGCTTCGGCATCCGGCTCAACAACACCCTGGGCGCCATGGCGATCTTTCTGTTCCGGGCGTCCGTTCAGATTTTCCACTATAAGCAGATTCCCGAGATCATCAACCAAATCTACTTCATCGGCGCCCGGTCGGCGAGCATTGTGGCGCTGGTGGGCTTTTTTACCGGTATGGTGCTGGGCCTGCAGCTCTACTATGTCATGAACAAATTCGGCGCCGTCGGCTTCCTGGGAACGGCCGTGTCGCTCTCCTTGATCCGTGAGCTGGGGCCGGTGTTGACGGCGATCATGATCACCGCGCGGGCCGGCTCCGCCATGACCGCCGAAATCGGCATCCAGCGCATCTCCGAGCAGATCGATGCCCTGACCACCATGCGCATCGACCCGCTCGGCTATCTCGTCAGCCCGCGCATTGCCGCCGCCCTGATCAGCTTCCCCATCCTGACGGCCTTCTTCGACCTGATCGGCATTCTGGGCGGCTACCTGAGCGGGGTGATCTTGATGGGGGCCAACTCCGGCGCTTACACCTACCGGATCGACGCCAGCGTGGAATGGCTGGACGTCAGAGGCGGGTTCATCAAGTCGATCGTCTTCGCCGTGCTGGTCATTACCATCTGCTGCTTCCAGGGATACTTCACCCACCTGCGCCGGGACAGTTACGGCTCTAAGAGCGTGAGCCTTTCGACCACCTCGGCCGTGGTGCTCTCCTGCGTCATGATCCTGGTGTCGGACTACGTGGTCACTTCGTTTCTGCTCTAAGGGGAGGGGACAACCGGGAACTTACATGGAACAGCAACCCCTGATCGAGTTTCGCAACGTCACCAAGCGCTTCGGCGAGCGCACGATCCTGGACGGTGTCAGCTTCAAGATCTACGAGGGTGAGGTGACCACGATCATCGGCTTGAGCGGCACCGGCAAGAGCGTGACGCTGAAACATATCATCGGTCTGCTCAAACCGGACGCCGGCGAGATCTTGTATCAGGGCAAGCCCATTCACCGGATGAGCCGGCCGGAGTGGAATGAATACATCGGCCGCGTCAGCTACATGTTCCAGAACAACGCCCTTTTCGATTCCATGACCGTGTTCGAGAACGTGGCCCTGCCGCTGAAACACACCACCCGACTCAGCCGCCGGCAGATCGAGGCCAGGGCCATGGCCCGGATCGAGCAGACCGAACTGACCGAGGTGGCGCACAAATACCCCTCGGAGATTTCGGGTGGCATGCAGAAGCGCGCCGCCCTGGCCCGTGCGCTGGTCACCGACCCGCAGATCGTGCTTTTCGACGAACCCACGACCGGCCAGGACCCCATCCGCAAGAATGCGATCCTGGGGATGATCGCCGAGTACAAGAAGAAGGTCGGGTTCACCGCGGTGCTGATCAGCCACGAGATCCCGGACGTGTTTTTCATCTCCAATCGCATCCTGGCCCTGTGGGACAAGAAGATCGTGTTCGAGGGAACCCCGGAAGAAATGGAAAACTTCAAGCATCCATTCCACGATGAAATCCTGCTGAGTCTCGAAAACCTGCAGGAGGACATCACCGGACTTTATTCCAGCCGGCACTTCAAGATTCGCTACCAGACCGAACTGGCCCGGCGCGGGGCGGACGAATCCTATGCCGTGCTGATCTTCAGCTTCGATAACATGGACGAAGTTGGTGCAGCCATCAGCCACGATGCGGCCCAACAGACCCTGCGGTCTTTGGGCAGTTACATCCGCAAGCATTTCGGCGCCGTGGGCGGCTTTTCCACGCGGCAGACGATTAATGAGTTCACCACCATCCTGCCGTTTTCCGACCTGGAGGAAGCCCGGCGCATCCTCGAGAGGTTTACGACGGATTTCCAGGAGCACGGCATGCGCGAGCTGGAAGAGACCTTCCGCAGAGAAATTCCCGCGGATCAATGCTTTGATTTCCGGATCTCGGTCGGCATGGCACAGGGCAAGCCCCAGGTGGAAATCGAGTCGGTCATGGAATTCGCGCGGTTTGATCAAAAACCCATCGCCACATTTCAGTGCGGTGTTCGGAGGTGATTCGGCATGCAGAAGTATTCAAAGGAATCGGTGGTCGGAATCTTCGTGCTGGTCGGCCTGGCCTGCATCGGGTATATGACGATCCAGCTCGGGGATCTCGGACTGTTCGACGACGACACCTATCCGCTGACCGCACGGTTTACGCAGGTGACCGGCCTGCGGTCCGGCAGCGTCGTCAACATGTTCGGGCTGGAGGTCGGTCGGGTGGAGAAAATGACCATGGACCAGGACAAGCAGATGGCGGTGGTGGAGCTGCGGATCCGGAAGGGAATCAAAGTTTATGATGACGCCATCGCCTCGATCAAGACCGAAGGGCTCATCGGCGACCGTTATATCAGTATCGACGCCGGCGGCAGCGGCGCCGAGCTGAAACCCGGAGATACGATCACGGAAACCGAAGCGCCGGCCGACATCATGGACCTGGTAAGCAAATATGCGTTCGGCGACGTCAAAAAGTAGCAACGTAATAAGGAGGGATTCATGGAGTTAAAACGCATCTATTTGATCGTAACGATCATGCTTTTAGCATTGTTTGTCCTGCCGATGCAGGTCCTGGCGGCGACCGCCAAGGAAACGGTGGAGACCCAGGTGAACAAGGTGCTCAAGGCGCTGGCCGAGCCTGGTTTCAAGGACCAGGCGAAGGATGCCAAGATCGTCAAGATTCGATCCATCGTCAATGAGATCTTTGATTACACCGAGCTGTCCAAGCGCACCCTGGGCCGCGAGTGGGCCAAGTTCAACGCGCCGCAGCAGAGCGAATTCGTAAAACTCTTCAGCGAGTTGCTGGAGAAGACCTATGCCGACCGGCTGCTGTCGTATTCCGATGAGAAGGTGGTCTTTGAAAAGGAATCCATGCTGCGAGAGGGGCAGGCCGAAGTTACCAGCAACGTGCTGACGTCGGACGGCAAGAAAATTCCTCTCGACTACCGCCTGGTTCAGAAGGAGGGGAACTGGCGGGTCTATGATGTGATCATCGAAGGCATCAGCCTGGTGAAGAACTACCGCGATCAGTTCCGCGACATCCTGGCCAAGGATTCGCCGGAAGAAGTACTCAAGATGCTGCGGGAGAAAGTGGCCAAGGGATAGACCGCCTGACCCTGTTACGGCCAGCCGAACCAAAAAACCACCCGCCTGCGGGTGGTTTTTTGAGCGGGCGGCCAGTCGGCGGGTATGGCGGTCTTCAGCGGATCGGTTTGGTTTTGGCGACCCATTCTTCGCCACGGCCCGGATCCAGGCGTTCGATCTCAAACCCGGCCGGGGAGTCCTCGGCGCTGATCAGGAAGTAATAGCGGCGGTGGCGTTCGACCGCGACACTAATGCCGCGCTCCGCCACCCCGACGGTATGCAGCCCCGGTGCAGCCGGAAATGTCACGTGCTCGCCGGCTCGCAGGCGGGCGACGACCACGTCGTTAAACGTCACCTTGACCGACAGACCCCACCCGAAGAGGTTGTCGTTACGAATCACAACCACCTGCCCCAATGCGTCCGGATCGGCTGCCGTGGGAAAACTCGTGGTGCGCCCATGAGAACAGGCGGCCACCAGAAAGACCGTTAATAGGAGGAAGAAGGCGTTTCGCATTGAAATTCTCCTTGGCGCCGATGGGAGGCATGCCCGTATCAGACACATTGAATCGCCGGAGCACCAACATTCGGTGTTCCCATAAACCAACCGGACCGGTGAACGCAAGCGGAATCTGTCCCGCCTCCTTGCGTGAGACGCATGCCTGGGGTTCCTTTTGCACACCTGGGATCGGCCGGCAGGCCGTGCGGGCACCTTATCCGCGGTCGTGCCCGCCGGTCGGCGGCCCGTTTCCGGAAGCTTCGTAGCGATGGCGATCAAATTCGGAGATGACCTGAGCCCCGAGCAGAAGGATGATCACTGCCACCTCGATGCTGAGCAGCGCCACCACCGTGGTGGCCAGCGAGCCATAGATCAGGTTGACCAGCGACAGACGGGAATAGTACCAGACCAGAAGGCGCCGAATGAACTCCCAGAGCACGGCAGCCGTGATCGCACCGCTCAACGCGTGCCGAAACGAAATGCGCCCCACCGGCATGACCAGGTAAAACGAAGTGAGCATCAAGACCATGCCGCCCATGCCCATCAGGTATAAAAGGACCTTCGAAGATCCTTTCAGGCTGATTTCATACCCCAGCAGCAGCATCTGTTGGTGCTCGAGTGCGTCCAACATGCCGGAGATCAGAGTCACCAGCAGCAATCCGAACCCCGTCAGCAGAATGTAGACATACGGAATGATGGCCGATATGAAGAACGGCCGGCGCAGGGAACGCTTGCGGTGGGAAAAAATTACGGCCATGGTGCTTTCGAGGACTGAGAACGTCATGGAGCTGAAAAACAGCATGATGACAAACCCGACCGCACCGACCAAGTGCCGTCGCGCTAAGAACATCCTCACCTGGTTCGCCAGGCTGTCGGCATACCCGGGAACTAAAAGATCCAGGTTTCGGGCGATGCTTTGGATCAATTGCTCTTCGTTGAGGAAATGGGAAAGGCCAACCAGGATGAGAGTGAACAACGGCACAATTGACAGAAGCGTGTAGTACGCCACCGCTCCGGCCAAGAGGAGACCTTGGTTCCCGTGAAAATTTCGCAGAACCCTCAGAGTGAATCCGCCCACGCGGCGCAGCAGCGGGGTCCTTATTCTATTCGGCGGTGACGTATCAGTGATCATAGGGCCTGCCGGGCTCCGATTGGATCGCCGGAATCTTTGACCCGGGTCGATATCAATCCGGCTTCAACTGGCTGAGAGCTGCGAATGGACTCTCGGCCGAAAGCGGCGCGCACCGGCAGCGCGCTTGATTCAGGTCGGTTCCGCAACGGACACAAAGGCCCTTGCAGTCTTCACGGCAAAGAGGCCGCAATGGAAAGGAAAGAATTACCTGTTCCTGAATCCCCTCCGTCAGATCGATTTCCTCTCCCTGAAAATAGATGAGGCCGACGTCGCTGGCATCCATCTCTTTCGCCTCCGGCTCGGCCGCTTCGGGCATCCCCGGCCGGTCTCCGGTGTAGGTGAGCGCAAATTCGGTCTCCAACGGGTAGATGAACGGCATCAGGCACCGGCCGCAGGTTACGCGCATCGCTGCCTGCACGATTCCTTCGATCTCGACGATCTCCTGAATGCGAGCGGCGCGCAGCCGTACACGGATCGGACTCGTGAACTCACACTCACCGTTGCGGGCCATCTCCCGGAGCCCCGGAAACCGGTCGGCGGGTTCCTCGAAAGCCAGAGTCAGGCTGCTTTTTTTAAGAAGCTCCACGTGGATGAGCATGTTTTCCTCGATCGGCCGAAGGTTCGGCCGTCTACCCTTCCAACTATCGCCCTCATTATACTCAAAAGATTCTGAAATACAAACGGCGGATCGGCGAAACGGCTATTTGTGATGAGTGGCGCCTGGCAGCGGTTTGCCAGGGTCAGGATCTTTTGGTATAGCTGAATCAGCGAAATCGGAATGTGAAAACTATTCCACGCAGGCGCGCCAGTCAGAGATGAAACCCTTTCAGTCGACTTATTGTTGCCAGCGCTGCGGAACCTGTTGCCGCAACGGCGGTCCGGCGCTGCACCTGGCGGACCGCCTTCTGGTGGAGCAGGGGTTGATCCACACCCGGCACCTTTACACGATCCGCAGGGGCGAGCGGGCTCGGGATCCGATCCGGGGCGGGCTGGTGCGCGTCGGCGGCGACATTATCAAAATCAAGGGCGGCGGCGGCAGCTGGGGCTGCTGTTTCTTGGATAGCGACTCGAATCAATGCCGGATTTACGAGAATCGCCCGCTGGAGTGCCGGGAGCTGGCGTGTTGGGACACCTCACGGCTTGAACAGATGTATGCGCGCGACCGGCTTTCCCGGCGCGACCTTCTGGCCGGCATGGACGGATTGTGGGAGTTGATCGTGCACCATGAGCGCCGCTGCGACTATGACCTTATCTTCAGCCGGCGGAGGGATATGACTAGTCCCGAAGCCGAGACGGCCCGGCTGCATGTGGCGGAGATCGTCGCCTTTGATGCTGAGATTCGCGGGTTGATGATCTCCCGCGGCCGGCTGGAACCCGGCATGCTGGATTTTCTGTTCGGGCGGCCGGTGGAGCAGGTTCTGCGGATCGGTCATGCCGGCGATGCGCGACCATCCAACGATAGCGTCAAACCCGAAACCGTCGGTGCCGAATTTGCCGATCAGCTATTTTCGAAGGGAATAGAAGGCGAGGGAGCATGAAGGCGATTGTCATGAAGCCGGGCGATAAGGCGCCGCGGCTGGTCTGGCAGGAGGTCGGCAGCGTCTCGATCGGAACCGGTGAGGTGCTCGTTACGGTGCGGGCGACCGCCGTAAACCGGGCGGATCTGCTGCAGGCGCAGGGGCAGTATCCGCCTCCGCCGGGAGTTTCGGATATCCTGGGGCTTGAAATCAGCGGGGTCATCAGCGCCGTGGCAGAGGGCGTGGACGGTTGGACGGTGGGGGAGCGGGTGCTGGCGTTGCTGCCGGGCGGAGGGTACGCCGAACAGGCAGCGGTCCCCGGCGGTCTTCTTATGCGGCTGCCGGACGGTTGGTCGTTTGCTCAAGGAGCGGCCGTACCCGAGGCTTGGTTGACGGCTTTCCTGAACCTGTTTATCGAAGGGCAGCTCGCGGCCGGCGAATCCGTGCTGATTCATGCGGGCGCGAGCGGAGTCGGCACGGCGGCCATCCAGATGGCCCGAGCGGCGGGGGCGGAGGTTTTCGCGACGGCCGGTTCGGTGGACAAACTGGAAGCCTGCCGTCGGTTGGGGGCGGCTTTGGCGGTCGACTACAAGCACCAGGACTTTGCCGTCGAGATTCGGGCTCACACCAAGGGCCGGGGGGTGGATCTGATATTGGATCCCGTGGGCGCGGCCTATCTGAACCGCAACATCGAGGTGCTGGCTTCCGGCGGCCGGTTGGTGAACATCGGGCTCATGGGCGGACGCCGGGCCGAAATCGACCTGGGAAAGATCTTGGGGAGAAGCCTGCGCCTGATCGG
>JALOPB010000393.1 GCA_025454115.1 Desulfobacterales bacterium
CGATCCAACCCGCGATCTGTTTTACTTCCTCCAGTCCCATGCCGCGCGAGGAAATGCCCGGAGTTCCGAAGCGCAGGCCGCTCGTCACCAAGGTGGATTCAGGATCGAAGGGGATGACGTTGCGGTTGCAGAGGATTCCAGCGGCTTCGAGCGCCGCCTCGCCCGTATCGCCTTTGAGGCCCTTGCCGCGCAGGTCCGCGAGCACCATGTGGTTGTCGGTTCCGCCGCTCACCGGCCGATAGCCTTTGGCGCCCAGTTCGGCTGCGAGGCAGGCGGCCGCAGCCAAGGTGCGCTCCTGAACGGCGCGGAACGGCGGTGACGCGGCCAGGTGGAAGCACACCGCCTTGGCGGCAACGAGAGAGAGTGTGGGCGTACCCTGGGTGCCGGGGAAGATGGAGCGGTCGATCTTCTTCGCGAAATCGGCCGCGCACAGGATCACGCCGCCGTGGGGCCCCATTAATGTCTTGTAGGTGGTGAACGTCACAAAATGGGCGTGGGGGACCGGGCTGGGGATGACCTTGGCCGCCACCAGACCGGCAATGTGGGCCATGTCCACCAGGAGATAGGCGGAAACCTCGTCAGCGATAGAACGCAGGGTTTTATAATCGATCAGGCGCGGGTAGGAGCTGGCTCCGGCGACGAGCATCCGCGGCTTAATCTGCCGCACCAGGTCGCGGATGGCGTCGTAGTCCAGGCGCTCGGTCTCGGGATTCACGCCGTAATGCGACGGCTGGAAAATGCGTCCGGTGATGGACGCCGCATCGCCGTGCGAGAGATGGCCGCCGTGGCTCAACTTCATGCTGACGATCCGGTCGCCCGGGTTCAGCACGGCACCGTATACCGCCAGGTTGGCATTGACCCCCGAGTGGGGCTGAACGTTGGCGTGGCCGGCGCCGAAAAGGGCCTTGGCCCGTTCCACGGCAAGCTGCTCGAGTTCGTCCGTCACCCGACAGCCGGTGTGGTAGCGCCGGCCCGGATAGCCTTCGGCCGTCTTGTTGTTGAAGGCCGATCCCAGGGCTTCCAAGACCGCGGCGGGCGCCGTGTTTTCGGCGGCGATGAGGTTGAGGGTCGTCTCCTGGCGGTTGCGTTCCCTCTGAATGAGTGCGGCAACCGCGGGATCTTCTTTTTCAATCAATCGCATGGTTTTCTCTCGCGTTATAAGCTCGGCCGTCGTCATCTGGGCCTGGCAGCGGAAAAGTCGCGGGATCATAATCAGGCGGCTTGCTGCCTGTCAATTAAGAAATACCTGAGTCAGCGTTCGCTTTTGACAAAAACTGAATAGGGGGCTAATTTTTGCTTGATACACCTTGTCGGACATCGTGGAGCCATGCCTTGACCCCCTCCGATGTGAAAACCGTCCTCGAAAAAGCGACTGTCCCCGAGCATTCCGTTGGCTTCATGGCGGCCATGTCGGATGGCAAGCCGTTTCGGGTGGGGCCTTACCTTTTCCTGGCGGCCGAGGACTGGCTATTGGCGGTGGGCTACCCCATTGACCATGGGATTCGAGCAGGCTCTGGCCGAGGCGTTACGCCTCACGGCCGCGCGCGACTGCTGGGCGATCTGCCCCGAGCTGCCCGAGCGGTTGAAGACGCATTGCAGCAGTCAGGATCAATACTATATCCTGGCTCTTGATGCGGCGGTACCCAGGCGCCTGGCGCGCCTGGCCGAACGGGCCGCGGCGAACCTCACGGTCGAAGCCGGAATTACCTTTACGCCGGCGCATCGGCGCCTGTGGGCCGAGTTCACCGGCCGGGTGGCCCTTCCTCCGAACGTGCGCGAGCTGTTCGCGCGCACCGAGTCCGTGCTCCAACGGGCCTCGGGGCTTGTGCTGCTCAACGCCTGGGACCGGGATGAGAATCTCGCCGCATGTCTGCTGTTGGACACGGCCCCGCGCCATTTTACGAGCTACCTTCTCGGAGCCCACTCGCGCGTGTGTTATACCCCCTATGCCTCGGACCTGCTCTTCCGTGAAATGGTCCGTGTGGCAAAGCACGACGGGAAACAATTCCTGCACCTCGGGTTGGGCGTGAATGAGGGAATCCGGAGGTTCAAAGCCAAATGGGGCGGCACGCCCGGGCTGCCCTACGAAATGGCGCAGTGGCAGGAGCGTACCGGCCTGCGCGAGGGGGTCGGCGATTTTATGCGCATGGTGGCCGCAACGCCGCGGGAACCCATGTCCAAACGGCAGTTCCTGGCGAGCCTTCCGCCGCAGCGACGCTTCGCCATGCTCTGGGAAATCGAAAAAAACGGCCGACGTTCATGGATCGGCGGCACGGCGCATTTTTTTTGCTACAGCTTCGAACGCTCTTTCCGGGACCTCTTCGAGAAGGTCGACACGGTGCTATTTGAGGGCCCGCTCGACCCGGAAAGCCTGGACCAGGTGTCCCAAAAAGGGCGAGCCCCGGACTCTGGCAGCCCGCGGGTCGTCGATGTCCTGACCGAAGAGGACATCCGCCGCCTGGAGCGGGTGGTCTGCGGGCCGCGCGGATTCTGGGCGCGATTCATGGGCGCCGAATACAAGAACCCCCCGGATGTGCGCCACCTGCTGGCCCACACCCGCCATTGGATGGCGTTTTTCGCGCTATGGACCGGCTTTCTCGCGCGGCGAGGCTGGACCCAGTCCGTGGACCTGGAAGCCTGGCATCTGGCCCGTGAGATGGGCAAGACGGTGCGCGGCATGGAGAACATCCCCGAGCAGATCGAAACGCTGGAGAGCATTTCCATGGCGCGGATTGCGGATTTTCTGAGGCAGTGCCGGCAGTGGGATCACTATATCCAGCGCAACGTTCGCGCCTATCTCAAGGGCGATGTGGACCGCATGTTCGGAACCAGCATCGAGTTTCCGACGCGCACCGAGCTCGTCATCCATCGCCGCGACAGCCGGTTCCTCGAGCGCATGCGGCCCTGCCTTGAAGAGGGGCGCTGCGCGGTCTTCGTGGGGTCGGCGCATATGATCAACCTGCGCGGCATGCTGGCCGGAGCCGGCTTCAGCATCCGGAGGGTGCGATGATCGGGCCGGACCGACTGGCGCGCGTGACCGCTGCGGCGGTGGTACCCGAGCAGGTGGTCGGCTACGTCAGCGCGGTGGCCGGCTCGAAGCCCCGGATGTTCGGCTCCTGTGTGGGGTATTCGTCCGGCGCAGAGGTGGTCCTGGTCGGCTATCCGCTGCACGATCCGTTCGATGAGACCGCCATGGCCGTGGCGGTGGACCTGGCGCTCCAGACGGCGGGGCTGGAACGCATTACCGTCATCGGCCCGGTCCGGCCGCCGCAGGCGCCTGCAAGGAGCGAAACCGCGGAGGACCAATATTATGCGCTGGCGCTGCCGGAGCCGGCTGCGGGGCAGAAGCTTAAAAACCTCCTGCGCCGCGCGGGGCGCGACGTGCGGCTCATTGCCGGCCGGAGTTTCGAGAACGACCACGCCGCGCTGGTTCAACGCTATCTGGATAACCGCCCGCTGGCGGCCGGCACCCGGCAGATTTTCCGGAGGCTGGCGAGCTATGTGGAGACGTCGGCCGGAAGCCTGATCGTCTCGGCCCGAAGGACGGACGGACGCCTGGCCGCGTTCGCCGTTGGCGAATTCGCTTCGCTCACTACGGCCTTTTTCATGTTCTGCTTTCGCGATTCCGATCTCGCTCCGCCCGGCGGCGCAGATCTCACGCTGTCCGGGCTGCTGCAGGAAGCGCGGCAACGCGGTCAGACCCGCATGAACTTGGGCCTGGGCGTCAGCGACGGCATCCGCTTCTTCAAGCGCAAGTGGGGGGCTGAGCCTTTTCTGCCGTATGTTGAAACCAGCTGGCGGCCGGTTGCGCCGGGAATGCTCTCACGCCTGCGCGGCCTGCTGTGGAGGACTCCGTGATGAAACGGCGCTCGGGCAGCGGCGGCGATGACGATTTTCGTGAACCGGGCTTCTGGGAGACGGTCAAAGAGGTCTTTCTCGGCGCCCGGCGTCCGTTCGACTGCATTCAGGTGGAAGTCACCTCACGCTGCCCGGGCCGCTGTACCTACTGCCCCCGCACCACCCTGAAAGACCGGTGGCAGGCGCGGGACATGGACATGGCGACCTTCGGCCGGCTCTGGCCTTTGATGCGAAGATCGAACCGAGTGCATCTCCAGGGCTGGGGCGAGCCGTTGCTGAACCCGGCCTTTTTCGAGATGGCGGCGCTGGCCCGCAAGGCCGGCAGCCAGGTCTCCACCACCACCTGCGGCCTGCGCATGGATGCGGAGCTGGCGCTCCGGATCGTCGAAAGCGGCATCGACATCGTGGCCTTCTCGCTGGCCGGAACCGATACCGCCTCCAATGCCTCCCGACACGGCGTGGATTTCGACCGCGTCTGCGCTGCCGTGTCCATGCTGCAGACCATTCGGCGGGATCGCACGGGGGTGCATCTGGAAATCCATTTCGCCTACCTGATGCTGGCCTCCCGCATCGACGCCGTGCGGGGACTGCCGGCGCTGATGCAGCGGCTCGGCGTGCATGCGGCGGTGATTTCGACCCTGGACTACCTCCCCGAGCCCA
>JALOPB010000394.1 GCA_025454115.1 Desulfobacterales bacterium
CCCCGGCCCGCCGATAAGCGTCACGACCGCAACAGGCATAGAGTATACCCTCCATGGGAATAGCTCAGCCGATGCTGGGCTTCCGGTTGCCCTTCTCGTCGTACTCGTACCAGCCCTTGCCGGTCTTGCGCCCCAGCTGGCCGGCCCGCACCTTGCGGCGCAGCAGCAGCGGCGGGTAAAAGCGCGGGTCGCCGGTTTCCTGGTAGATGGCCATGAGCGCGCCGTAGGTCACATCCAGGCCCACCATGTCGCCGGTTTCGAAGATGCCCATCTTGCGGCCGGAGGCCAGCCGCAGGCCCTTGTCGATATCCTCGACCGTGGCGACCCCTTCCTCGACCAGCCGCATGGCCTCGATCGTCGAAGGAAAGTTGATGCGGTTGATGACGAAGCCGGCGACATCCCGGCGGACCATGATGGGTTCCTTGCCGATCCGGGTCACAAAGGCCTTCCCGGCGGCAGCAGTCTGCTCGCTGGTGCCGATGCCTTTAATAACCTCCACGGCCTGCATCATGGGAACCGGGCTGAAAAAATGAAGGCCGAGAACTTTTTCCGGCCGCTGGGTAACGGCAGCGAGTTCCGTGATCGGAATCGCGGAGGTATTGCTGGCGATCAGGGTCTCGGGACCGCAAACCTTGTCCAGCTGCTTGAAAATCGACTGCTTGATGGCAAGATCTTCGAAAGCCGCTTCGATGGCCAGTCCCACATCGGCTTTATCGGGCAGGCGATCGGCGGTGGTGATCCGCTTGAGGATGGTTTCCCGGCTCTCTTTCAGCTGGCCCTTTTCAACGAACTTGCCGACGGACCAATCGATGCCTTTCAAGGCCCGGGCCAGCGCCTGGTCGGAGACATCATGCAGGATGACCTCAACCCCCGACTGGGCGCAAACCTGGGCGATTCCGCTGCCCATCAAACCGGATCCGACTACTAGCACACGTTCAATTTCCATCGCAACCTCCCCTGTTCCCCTGCGCGTTTGCGAAAAGGGCTTCTGTTGCGTTCAGCAAGAAGCCTGCCATCCAGCTCCAGCCGGGTGCATTTTTAACACACTGTTATTGTTTAGACTTTATTCATATCTTCAAGCCTCTTCTATCTTATCCGGCACCCGTTGTATAGAATCATCTACATGCTCGTTTTGGATTGGTTGACTGATGTGGCTTTGCTGCGAATGTATATTTTTATCTGCATGTATATAAATTTATTCAATTCCGCCGCCGACAACTCAGATCATTCCGTATTTTTTCAGTTTTTGATAGAGCCCCGTACGGTGTATTCCAAGCATATCGGCCGCCTTGACCTTGTTTTGCTGGCAATAGTTGAGAGCGTCCTCGATCAGGCGGCGCTCAGCCGCCTCCATGGCATTCTTGAGCAGGATGGGCTTGGCCTGGCGCGGGTTCCCGGCCTTGACTTCGCTGACCAGACCGGCGGGCAGGTCCTGGATCTCGATGCGGTTGTTGATGCAGACGATCATGGCCCGTTCAGCCACGTTGCGCAGCTCGCGGATATTGCCCGGCCACCGGTAGTTCATGAGCACGTCGATGACCGACGGTGAGACCGACTCGATGGGGATCCGTCGATCCCGGCCGAGCTTTTTCAGGATCGATTCGAAAATGAGCGGAATGTCCTCTGGAATGTCCCGCAGGCAGGGCAGATGGATGACCATCACGTTCAGGCGGTAGAACAAGTCCAGGCGGAAGCTGCCCTTGCGGATCATGCCCTCCAGCTCGCGGTTGGTGGCGCTGATGATCCTGAAATCGATCCGACGCGGCTTGCCGCCGCCGATGTGCTCGATCTCCTTGTCCTGAAGGACCCGCATCAGCTTGACCTGCATGCTGAGCGGCATTTCGCCGATCTCGTCCAGGAAGATGGTGCCGCCGTGGGCCAGCTCGAATTTCCCGACCCGGCCCTGCCGGCTCGCACCGGTGAACGCCCCCGGGTCGTAGCCGAAAAGCTCGGACTCGACGAGCTCGGCCGGGATGGCGGAGCAATTGATGCGGATGAAATTGTTCGGGCTGCGGCGGCTCGCCTGGTGGATGGCGTGCGCGAACATCTCCTTGCCGGTACCGGATTCTCCCAAAATAATGACCGGCGAATCGTTCTCGGCCGCCTTGCGGGCCAGCGTTTTAGCCGCCTCCATTTTGGCGGACTGACCGATGATGTTGTCGAACGAGAACCGGATCCCGTAGATCTGCCGAACCTCCTGCCTGTAGAAATCCAGCTGCTTTTCAAGGCTCTCGATCCGGTGAATGAGCCGCTTGAGCTTCCTTGGGCTTGAGAACATGAGCTTGCCGGCGGCGCCCACCACCCGACCGTCCGCCACCAGCGGAATCCGGGCGATGATCCGCTCCTTATCTTTGACCAGCATGCTCCTCCCGATTTCAGCCTTGCCGGTCTGCATGATCTTTGGAAGACGGGTTTCGGGATTGACCTCGGCGATATGTTTTCCGACGGCCTCGCTGAGCGGCACGGCATAACTCCCGTCGGTCGAACTGCTCATGAATCGCACGATTCCGTCGGCATCCACCAGAATCAGGCTTTCATAGGGGTTGTCCAACAGCGCCAGCAGAAGTTCAGCGGGGATGGCGTCGAGTCTGTTTTCCACGCACGGCCTCCTATCGCGGTCCGATGCCAATTTCCATATGAGATCAACTTGTAGAGGATATTCTACACCGAGAAACCACAAGGCAGGGGATAAGTCAACGCAGCGCAGGGAGTGTCTCCCGTTGGATAAGAGAGGACAAGAGGGATTTACGCGGTGTCGACCGACTAATGCGTCGGCCCTGTCGTCGCGGCGTCTGATCGCGCCGGCCTGCGCATCGCCGTGGCGATCTCCCGGCTGAAGCGCTCGGCCGCCAGGCTCTTGGCCGCCACGAGCGCCTCGATGGTGGGCTCGGCGATCTTCTCCTCGATCACGGAATAACCGAAGTCCAGAAGCTTCTTCCCCTCCCCTGCGAAAAGCTGCCATTGGGCCCGCAACACGACCTGCTCCGCGAGGCTGCCGTCGAACTGGACCACCTGCACGGTCAGTTGGTAATCCACCGGGATCGCCGGCCGCCAGGGGAACTGGACGATGCGCTGGGTCCCGAGCAGCACGGAGAGGTTGTCGGCGAGCACGCGCCCGAGCGTGTCCGCG
>JALOPB010000395.1 GCA_025454115.1 Desulfobacterales bacterium
CTTATGGACTTCCACCATGGTTGCAGTGAGCTCGCCCGAACCCATAAGGACGATGGTGCCCTTCGCTGACATGTTCAGTGAAAACCCTCGTGAGTGGGAAATTGGTTTAAGGTTTAAAGTTGACAGGTTAAAGGACACGGCTGCTCAGGATTCGTTCCGGGCTTTACTTATTTCACGAATCATCCTTGGCGGCTAACGGCAATGCTAACCGCTGTCCATGATGCAAAACAGCTTTGCCGCTTGGTTTATAGACGGTTACGGCTCCCTTGCCGTAAACCGTCCATTCGCCGGCCGGGCCGTCGTTCAGCAGGCCGGTTTCCTCGTCGATTCCAAGCAGCGGCGTCCCCGGCAGCATCCGTTCGAGCGCCGGGGCCCAGTTCTTCCCGAACCGGTTGTGGTGCGGAAGAACGCAGCACCCCGGCAGGAGATTCAGCCCGGGCTGAACCGAACCCGAGACCGGGTCGAAATAGTGCTCGCACAACACCATCGCGCCTGCGCTGCTTCCGCCGATCACGCCGCCGCTGCGGTGAACGGTCCGCATGGATTCCCACACCCGGGTGAACGACAGGGTATCGGCCAGGTAGCGGGTAAAGCCTCCCAGCATGAAAACGAACCTAGCGGATTCCAGCTCCCTGGCCAGCTTCGGCTGGTCGGCTGATGCGCGATCAACGACGGGAACCGATCGGACGTCGTCCGCTCCCAGGCTTTGAAACCAGGCAACGCCGTTCGCCCCGGCCTGCCGGTCGTTGTGGTCCGGCGCAGCCGCGGCGGGAATGATGCGAATCGGCGCTGCGCGGCCGCCGGCGAGCGCCATGGCACGTTCGTCGGCGGCCGCCATTCCGGCGATGAACTCGTTGCCGCCTTCGATCAGGACAAACCCCACAACGCCCTCCATAACCTGTTAAATCAATTGGAAATCAAATTAACACCGAGGCCGCCGATGTCAACCCTATACCCTGAGTGAGCGAGGTCCCTCAGCCTTGGAGGCAACGGCGTTTGTATCGGGAAGAGAATGCATCGATTCGGCTGAAGTCCGGCCTTTTCCTTGACACTGCACGACCGCTATCATAAGATGCTAACCCTTGACTGAACCGGTTTTGCGACGGGCGCACGCGTAGCCTTATAAGTCAACAGAAACAAACAAACTCAGGAGGTGTTCCATGAAAAGACTGTTCAATGTGTGCATGGCTGTTCTGTTTGTGATCGGTGCGGTAGCTACCGTCCAGGCCGCCGACAACCTGGTGCTCGCTACCGGCGGCACCGCCGGGACCTACTACCCCTTCGGCGGCGCCATGGCCAAGATCTGGAACTCCAAGATCAAGGATATGAACGTTACCGCCCAGACCAGCGGTGCCTCGGGCGAGAATGTGCGGCTGATCAACAAGAAAGAGGTCGAACTCGCCCTGGTCCAGAGCGACACCCTGGACTTCGCCTTCAACGCCAAGGAAGCCTTCAAGGAGCCCCTGAAGGGCATGAGTGCCATCGCAGTCCTTTATCCGGAGGTCGTGCAGGTGGTGGTTGCGGCCGACGGCCCGATCAAGTCTTTCGCCGACCTGAAGGGGAAGAAGGTCGGCGTGGGTGCGCCGGGCAGCGGCACCGAGGCCAACTACCGGCAGCTGATGGACGCTTACGGCATGAAAAAAGAGGACGTCAACGGCCAGTACCTGTCCTTCTCCGAGAGCGCCGAGGCATTTAAAGACAAGCACATCGACGCCTTTGTCGTTACGGGCGCGGTTCCGACTTCGGCCATCATGGATGTCGCCACTCAAAACGCCATCCGGATTCTGCCGATTGCTGACGACATCGCCGCGAAGCTGACCCAGAAATATCCCTTCCTGGCCGCGGTGAAGGTCCCGGCCAACAGCTACAAAGGCCAGACCGCGGATGTGCCCACCGTGGCGGTGAATGCGGTTCTGATTGCCGGCAGTCAGCTCAAGGACGACATGGTCTACAACCTGACCAAAGCGCTGTTCGACAACCAGGCCGATCTGGCCGCCGCCCATGCCAAAGGCAAGGAGCTAAACTCTCAGTTCGCAGTGAAGGGTGTGTCCATCCCCTACCATCCGGGGGCGGTGAAGTATTACAAGGAAAAAGGCTTGATGAAATAGAAAGCCGCCTGCGCATCTTCTATATGAAGAAGTTTTTAGTTGACAAATAAAGACGTTGCGGCCCTTCCGGCAGATCCTGTCGATGATCGCTGGAAGGGTCGCACGCATCTTCATCAATGCACCGTCGATGGATTGCAGGACTGGTAGTCGTCGGAGCGGGGGTCGTCGGGCTGCTGCTTTGGCCATTCATTACCGCACTGGAAATCATCGATGGTCGTGACGGGCATATCGCGTTTTGTGCCAAGGTCCGGCCCGGCGAAGAATTAGTGCTTTCGTATGTCCACTCCGTAAACAAACGACCCGTTTATGACACCCTCCGGGCGGAGGCCGATCATCTGGTCATTGTCGGGTCCCGGTTCGACTCCTTCGGAGCCGGCATGCCGGAAGCTTCGACGTCGGAGGGAACCCTGGCGGTCGCTCCGGACGGGTGGTTGGAGTGGACCGTCAACCGCGCCGTTCCAGACATCACCGTCCGCGTGGGTTGGGTAGCCGAGCACACCCTGCATGTCAAAGGCCAGGAAATCCGGCTTGCGGACCTGGCAGAGCCGGGTAAACCCCTAACCATGCGCGTTCGCAAGATCCGAATGTTGGACTTCCTCAAAGGCAGGTGCATCCCGTGAGCGAGAAAGAAAAAGGCCAGGCCCCTACCGGCGTCCTCACCACCTCGATGGAAGGCGTCGAGGTCGTCTCCAAGGAAGAGATCGAAAAGATCCTGAAGCAGGTCGACAAGGAGGCCACCGCCAGAAAGCTGACCGGGGTGCCGCATTGGGTTGTCTACGTCATCGGTGTTTCCTGGTCGCTTTTCCAGGTGTACACGGCGGCCTTCGGTTTATTCCCCGCTCAGTTGCAGCGCTCCATCCACTTGGCGTACGCGTTCGTGTTGACCTACCTGCTTTTTCCGGCCCGTACCAGCGACGATTCCAATCGTCTGAGCTGGTACAACTGGGTCTTGGCCATATTCGCCTGCTACATCGGACTTTACATGGCCCTGAACTATATCCGCATCATGGACGCGCCTGGACTACATCGCCGCCGGCTGCGGCATTCTTCTCACGCTAGAGGCGGCCCGGCGAGTGGTGGGGCTGCCGATCGTCGGACTTTCGGTCTTCTTCCTCGTTTACACCTATTTCGGCCCTTACTTCCCGGGTTTTATGCAGCACCGCGGCTATTCGCTGGAGCGTATCGCCTCGCACATGTATCTGACCACCGAGGGCATCCTCGGCATTCCGTTGGGTGTGGCGGCCACGTTCATCTACCTGTTCATCCTCTTCGGATCGTTTCGCGAGAAATCCGGGCTGGGGCAGCTCTTCATCGACATATCCAACGCCGTGGCCGGCTGGGCCTCGGGCGGCCCGGCCAAGATGGCCATCGTGACAAGTGCATTGGAAGGTACGGTCTCCGGAAGCTCAGTGGCCAACACCGTAGAATCCGGCAGCCTGACCATTCCCATGATGAAGCGCCTCGGCTATCGGCCTGAATTCGCAGCGGCAGTAGAAGCATCCTCCTCGACCGGCGGCCAGATCATGCCGCCCATCATGGGCGCGGCGGCGTTCATCATGGCCGAGTTCCTGAATGTCCCCTATCTCGACATCGCCAAGGCGGCGGCCATCCCGGCCTGCCTCTACTTCTTCGGAGTCTTCATGGAAGTGCACTTCGAAGCCAAGCGCTGCAACCTGCGGGGGCTGAGCCGCGACGAACTGCCGAAGTTCGGCAACGTCATGCGGGAGCGCGGGCATCTGTTCGTCCCCCTGTTTGCGATCATCATCTTTCTTTCGGTCGGATTCACGCCGCTCTACGCCGCCCTGATGGGGCTCGTGACGTGCATCATCGCGGGAGCCCTGAAGAAGGCGACGCGCATGAGCATGCGCGAAATCGCCGACGGCTTCGAGCTCGGGGCGCGCAACGCCATCGGCGTGGCGCTGGCCTGCGCCTCGGCCGGCATCATTATCGGCGCCATCACCCTGACCGGCCTCGGATTAAAACTCGGCAACGGTTTGGTGGAACTGGCCGGCGGCAACCTGCCGCTGACGCTGATTTTCACCATGATCACCTCCATCATCCTCGGCATGGGCGTTCCGACCACGGCCAACTACATCATCACCTCCACCATCGCCGCGCCGGCTCTCATCCAATTAGGGGTGCACCCGCTCGCAGCGCACATGTTCGTTTTCTACTTCGGCATCGTGGCCGACATCACGCCGCCGGTTGCTCTGGCGGCCTACGCCGGTTCGGGCATCGCCAAATCCAACCCGTTCAAGACCGGGGTCACATCTACGAAGCTCGCCATCGGCGCCTTTTTGACCCCTTTCATCTTCGTTTACAACACGTCGATGCTGTGGATCGGCGCGACGGCGTACACGATCATCCAGACGCTGATCACCTCGTGTATCGGCATGACGGCGATCGGCGCGACCATGATCGGCTTTTTCGTGGCGCCCATGAACTGGTTTGAGCGCATCCTTTTCTTTGCCGGCGGGTTGATGATGGTGCACCCCGGCACGTTGACGGATCTGATCGGAGTCGGCTTGTTGGCGGCGTGCGTGGCGAATCAGTATCGCAAAAAGCGGGGGGGAGCCGTCAGCACGGCGACCACTGCGGATGCGTGATGGAAGATTTTTGCATTGGACGGCTTTCGAGGAAGCTGAAATTCTTTTTTATTGGAGCGGCTTTACAGCCGCGATGATCGCGGCTGGAAAGCCGCTCCCACGAGAAGAGCGAAGCAAACCCAGTCGCCTGCAAAATCACCGATGATGGCCCGTTTCGTTTCGTCGTGCCCAGCCGCTCATTTTATCGCTTTCATTTCATCGACCCTCTGATTGTAGTACGCAATCACCTCCCGGCGGTTCAGCATGCCGATCAGTTCACGGGTGTCGTCATCCTGTACCACCGGCAGACTGTCGATGTTCTTCATCGTGAATTTTTTCAGGACCGAATTGAGATCTT
>JALOPB010000077.1 GCA_025454115.1 Desulfobacterales bacterium
TTCCCCGAGCTGTTCCGGCGCATGGTGGACCGCGGAGCGGAAATTTTTTTTATTCCGTCCGCGTGGCCGCTGGCGCGCATCGAAGCCTGGCGGCTCTTCAACCGCGCCCGGGCGCATGAAAACCTCGCCTTTCTGGTATCCTGCAACTGCGCCGGCGAGGATGCCGGCAAGCGCTACGGCGGCCACAGCATGATCGTTGATCCCTGGGGCAAGGTGCTGGCCGAAGGCGGTGAAGGCGCAGAGGTCGTCACGGCCGAGATCGATGTCCGGGATGCAGGGCGGGCGCGCGCGGAGTTTCCGGCATTGGCCGACCGCGTCCTGCGCTGAATCGCATCGATATGAAATCAGAAGACATTCCACTCGCCGCCGCGCGTCGGGAAACCATCGCCGGAGTGCTCTACGCCGGTTCGGCCTTTCTGATTTGGGGCTTGAGTCCGATCTACTGGAAGGCCATGCAGTCGGTCCCGGCGCTGGAGATCGTCACCCATCGCGTGGTGTGGTCGTTCCTCTTCCTGATCGGGCTCACACTGGTTCAGCACCGCTGGGGCGAATTCGTGGACGTGGTGAAAACGCCCCGCACCCTGTTGATCCTTGCGTTGACCACGCTGCTGGTCAGCAGCAACTGGCTTCTCTACATCTGGGCGGTCAACGCCGGTTATATGCTGCAGGCCAGCCTCGGCTATTATATCAATCCGCTGGTGAACGTATTGCTCGGCATGGTGTTCCTGAGGGAGCGCTTGCGGCGGCCCCAGGCACTAGCCGTGTTGCTGGCCTGTGCGGCGGTCCTATTTCGAACGGTTTCTCACGGGGAGTTTCCCTGGATCGCCCTGACGCTCGGGTTCACCTTCGGGGTTTACGGCCTGATCCGGAAGGTGGCACCGGTGAGCTCTCTCGTCGGCCTGACCGTTGAGACGCTGCTGCTGGCGATCCCCGGTGTCGTCTACCTGCTGATGCTGGAATCCCAGGCGGCCGGGGCGTTGTTTCACGTCAGCCGATCGCTCAATCTTCTGCTGATCGGAACGGGCGTGTTCACGGCGGTTCCGCTGCTGTTCTTCAATCTGGGCGCCCGGCGGATCAACCTCTCCACGGTCGGCCTTATGCAGTATGTCGCGCCGAGCGGCATGTTCCTTCTGGCGGTGCTCGTCTACGGAGAGCCCTTCTCCGCGACCCAGGCGTGGACCTTTGTCATGATCTGGACGGCCCTGGCTGTTTATTCCATCGACTCCGTGCGCACCTACCGGCGCATGCGACCAACCGGGTAGATAGAAGGCGATGACCGTGCGCGATCAGAGCAGTGAATTGGAACAGCGCCTTTGGAGGCTGCAGGCGGGGGATCATCTGTGTTGCCTGTATGCCTCCGAAGAAGAACACCGCGCCCTGCTCTCACCGTTTCTGCGCCAGGGGCTGGAGCGCCATGAAAAGGTTCTCTACATCGTCGACGACCATACGGCCGGCCAGATCCTGGCTTACCTGAGTGCCGACGGGGTGGAGATCAGTCAATACGTGCAGCGGGGCCAGCTCGCCGTTCTGAGCAGCGGCGAAGCTTACATGCATGACGGCACCTTTGAGCCCGAGCGCATGATCGCCCTGCTGCGTTCGGAAACGGAGCGGGCCGTCGGGGAGCGTTACAAGGCCTTGAGGGTCACCGGCGAAATGAGCTGGGCGTTGAAGGGCCTGCCCGGCTCCGACCGGATCGTCGAATATGAAGCCAAGTTGAACACCTTTTTCCCGGGCAGCCAATGCCTGGCCATCTGCCAGTACGACCGTCGCCGATTCGATCCGCGTGTGCTGTTGGACGTCCTAGAGACTCATCCGCTGGCCGTGATCGGTACCGAGGTATACGACAACTTCTATTACATGCCGCCGCAGGACTTTTTCGGGGCCAACCCCATTGCTGCCAAATTGGATGGCTGGCTCACCCATCTCAAGGAACGCAAGCGTTCCGAAACACAAATCCGGACGCTGACCCGTAAGTTGATGAAGACCCAGGAAGACGAACGGCGCATGATTTCCAGAGAACTCCACGACCGGGTGGGCCAGGATCTGTCCGGTGTCAAGCTGGCCCTCGAAACCCTGTTCGATCAACAGTCCGGAGTGGCCAGCGAAATTCGGGAGAAGGTCATCCAGTTGAGCCGCTTGCTGGATCGCACCATCTTTACCGTCCGGGACCTGGCCTATGACCTGCGGCCGCCGGGGCTTGATGAGATGGGCATCGTCCAGGCCTTGTCGATGTTTTGCGACGATTTTTCAGAGAAGACTCAGATCCAGACCGACTATCGGTCGGTGGGCATCGAGAAAATGAAGCTGGATTTCAACACGCGGATCAATCTCTACCGGATGATCCAGGAAGGGTTGAACAACATCCATAAACACGCGGAGGCGACCCGGGCGGTCGTCAAATTGACCGCCGCTTATCCTCATATCCTCCTGCGTATCGAGGACAACGGCAAAGGCTTCGACGTTGAGAAGCGGGCGCGCGAGATCGACTCCGAGAAGCGCATGGGGCTTCGCAGCCTGCAGGAACGCACCGACCTGCTGGGCGGAGTCATGATTGTCGCCTCCAAGCCCGGGCAAGGCACCCGGATCCTGATCAAGCTGCCCTACACGGGGTGAAACGATGGCGAACAAGAAAACCATTCTGATCGTGGACGACCACACCCTTTTCCGAGAAGGTTTGAAAGCCATCATCAACCGCAACCCGGCTTATGAAGTCATCGGCGAAGCGGGGCGGGGAGACCTGGCCGTGCAAATGGCCCGGTCGTTCAAGCCTGACCTGGTGCTGGTGGATATTTCGCTGCCGGACCAGAGCGGGATCGAGGTGGCGTTGCAGCTGCGGAAAAACCTTCCCAAAACCGCCGTCATGATGGTGACGATGCATTCCAAGGTCGACTACATTGTCAATGCCTTCAAGGCCGGCGCAACCGGGTTCGTAACCAAGGATTCCGCTCCGGAACGGCTGCTGCAGGCGATGGATGTCGTCATCAAAGGCGAATATTTTCTGGACTCGGCCGTGTCCCAAAAAGTGGTTCAACGACTGGCCGGTATCCAGGCAGATTCCAAGTCGATGACGGATGCCGGCTACGATACCCTGACCCCCCGCGAGCAGGAAATCTTCGCGCTGCTGGCCGAAGGGTATTCCCTGAAACATATCGGCGAGCGCTTGTTCATCAGCCCCAAGACCGTCGAGAACCACCGAACCAGCATCATGCGCAAGCTCGGCGTCCGCAGCAGCCTCGAGCTGATCCGGTACGCCGCGAAGGTCGGAATCATCGATATCGACGCTTGGAAAGACTGACTGCGCTTTTCTCCCCCGCGGATCCATCGTGATCCCATCCCCGCAGGAAAAAGTCCCGGCTCTCAGTAATCTCCTCATTGAAATAAGGCCTTCTCTCTATAGACAACCATATTAAATTATTACATAAATAAATAAAGCCGTGAGGGGGACCCATGACGGAAGACTTCTGCGATCTAGTCCGGTTGATCCGAAGCCTTCAGCGGCTTGAAGGCCATCCGGATTGTTTTGGGACTGCGGACCAGTTCTGCAGGCATACCGAATGCGCGTGGCGCGACTATTGTCTAAAACCGGATGGGGATCCGGTGCCCTGGCCTGAAGAAGTCCAGTGAAGAGCGATCGACCGTGAGCCGGAATTAACCCCTGCGCGGATCGGGGGTGAGCAAGAATCGCCGCGAAGAGGGGCCGACATGGAAAAGAGAGCAAACCGACGGCATGCCATCGATACATCCATCGTCTGCAGCCACTTGACCACGCTGCGTTGCAGTGAAACGGTTGACGGCCGGATGAGGAACTGCTGCAGCAATGGATTGTATGCCGAGCTGAGAACGAGGTTCAGAGCGGGGACGATCTTGGTGGTCAGGACGATCGGCAGTTCACGCGGGTACTCCCCCGACGATGGGTTCCGTTCACTGGCCCTGGCCGAAGTTAAATGGACGCTGCCCCGGCCGGTTGAAGGGGGCATCTGGTATGCCACCGGGCTGAGGTATTTAATGATTTAAGCCGGGAAAGAGGCCTGGGCGGCGATCCGAACCAAACCATCACCCACCAAAGGAAAGGGAGGAAACGCCATGAAAGCAGGCATCTTTTTCACGGGTTCGGGGCCGATCGTCGTTTTGACGTCTTACACCTCGTTGACCGCCCCTAATTTCGTCGGAAAACTGGCGGCCAAGGGAATCACCAAGTTCATCGCCTATGAGGTGGCGATGGAGGAGGTCAAAACCAAGTACGGGAAACACTTCGAAGTCATCATGAAGGACCTGCATCAGACCGACGATCTGCGGGTGCTGGACTATGACGGCCACCGCGTGTTCCGGAATTTCACCCTCAGCCAGCTCGGTCAGCCGATTTACCAAGAGCCGTGATGGCTCCATCGCCGGCGATCTGCCTGAAAGGAGGCCTTTATGCGCGAGACCCACGATGATGTCCTTCGGGAAAAACACCTGCCGAGGGTCGGCCAGTCCGTGCGCAGCAAGAAATACGGGACCTTGTGGCGAGTGATGGAGAAAAAGGAAGTCTGGCTCAATACCAGCGATGATCCCGAAACGGGGGACTGCCGAACCATGCCGGCCATCTATCTTTGTTACTGGCGTGTCCAGGAAGGCAAGCCGCCGGGGTTTGGCAAGATGCTCGGATATGCTTACTCTCTGCACGACAACACCTTTGACGCGAACTGGGAGACCGCCAGCTGAGGCGCCGCCGCCCGCTGCGCGAACGCTTGCGATCACATCGTTGCGGTGCAGGACGTGTTGACGCATTCCAAGACCATTGGAGGGCGGGTTGCGCTCCTCCGATGGGGTACAAAGGAGGCGGAAATGTTCAAACACATTCTTTTGCCCTCGGACGGATCGGAATTGTCCAACGCGGCGATTCGGGAGGGAATTCGTTTCGCCAAGAGCGTCGGTGCCAAGGTGACCGGCCTCTGCGTGATGCCGCAGCAGCACCCGTTCTTCTACGAAACCGAGATTCCCGTGTCGGCGTTGCAGGAGGCCGCCAAGCGTTACAAGGAGCTGGCGGACAGCTATCTGGCGGTCATCGCGGCGGCGGCCAAAGAGGCGGGCGTGGCCTGTGACGGCGTTTATGAGGTCCACGATTGCCCCCACGAGGCTATCATCCGGGTAGCGGAGCAGAAAGGCTGCGACCTCATCATGATGGCGTCCCACGGCCGCAGAGGTGTCAAGGCCCTGTTAATCGGAAGCGAGACCCAGAAAGTCCTGACGCACTCCAAAGTGCCGGTGCTGGTTTACCGTTGAAGCGGCAGGCACAAGTGGGGCCCGGCGATTTCCGAGACACGAATTGAGACCGGGAGATTCTCAGACCCTGAATTCATTTGATGGGAGGGAACAGGTCCGGGCGGCGGTAGGGCAGGAAGTAACGCATCGGGTGGGTGCGGACCGCGCCGAGGAGTTCCGCATTCAGCGTCGCAACCAGCAGTCCTTCCCGGCCGCTGACATCCGTTGCGATCAGCCGGCCGTCCGGACCGATGGCCAGCGCTACTCCGGGAAATGTCAAGCCGGCGCCGTTGGTGCCGGTTTGATTGCAGGCCACGACGAAGACCCCGTTGTCGAAGGCACGGGCCGGCAGATGCCGCAGCCAGGAGTCGAGCTTTCCCGCCGGAGTGCCGCGCGGGGAGGCATGCGGCATGAAGATCACATCGGCGCGGTCCAGGGCCATGTGCGTCGAAAGCTCGGGAAAGTGCGCGTCGTAGCATAGCTGGATGCCGAAGCGGATCCCGGCCGCGTCAAAAACCGGGATGCCCGATCCGGCCGTGAAGACGGCTTTTTCGGGGGGGGCGAGGTGCAGTTTGCGGTAAACGCCGCGCCATCCATCGGGGGCGGCGACCAGGTGGCTCGCGAACGTTCCGCCCGCCTCATCCTTTTCTGCGGTGCCTGCCAGGATGACCATCCGATGGCGAACGGCCAGGGCGCACAGGTGCGCGCCGATTTCTCCCGGCAGCAGCCCGGCGGAATCCCGGATGCCCGCATCCACCCCGTATCCCGTAATGTTCATTTCCGGAAAACAGACGATGCCGGCGCCCTCTCTGTGCGCGGCGGCCACCCAGCCCTCCATGCGATCGAGATTTTCGGTGACTTGGTTGCAGGGGGAATGGAAGATGACGGCGGCTACGCGGATGGTTTGCATGATTCCCGCCTTAGACATCAAACTGCGCCTTGATTTTGAAAACCTTCGTGGCCGGCAGGTTGAGGATCTCGGTGATGCCGGTTTCGGCGCTGATGGTTTTAAGATTGTCCTCGATTTCTTCCATGGACGGAGCGATGAACGTGAACCACACGTTAAAGGCATTTTCTCGGAGGTAGTTGTGGGTGACGCCGGGGTGGCGGTTTACGGCGTCGGTGAACTGCGCCAGTTTTTCCGGCGGGACGCTGGCGGCGCACAGGGTGCTTACATAGCCCAGTTTTCCGGGTACAAAATTTCCTCCGATGCGCCGGATGATCCCTGATTGCTTCAGCCGCAGCACCCGGTCCAGCACCTCCTCCTCGGTCAGTCCGATTTCCTGAGCGATCGAAAGATAGGGGCGGGAGGTGATCGGAAAATCGGATTGGATCCGGTTCAGAATCGAACGGTCCGCTTCGTCCAGCGACGTATCGTTTTCAGCCATCACCGAGCCTGTCATTCCCTGAACACACCTTCCATGATACGCACATGCACCGTGCGACGGCGCGGCCCGTCGAACTCACAGAAAAAAATGCCCTGCCAGGTGCCGAGCACCAGATGTCCGTTTTCAACGGCGATGGTCTGTGAGGCTCCCACCAGGGTCGCTTTGACATGGGCTGGAGAATTGCCCTCCAGGTGATGGTAATCCGCTTTCCAGGGGACCATCTGATTCAGCACCATCAAAAGATCTGTTCGCACGCTCGGATCGGCGTTCTCGTTGATGGTGACGCCCGCAGTCGTGTGCGGTACGTAAATCAGACACAACCCGCTCCTCACGCTGCTTTCCGCAACGATCCGACCGACCTGTGCCGTGATGTCAACCAATTCGGTTCGGGCACGTGTTTCGACGGTCAGCACCATGACGTTTTCTTTCAATAACATGAATTCGCAAAAAGCCATCTAAAGCGATGACTTTTTACAAAGTCATCAAACGGAAAAAGCCCTGCCGGGTCGGCAGGGCTTTTTCCGCAACCATGAACATCACATCGTGAGCATCAGACGCAACCGGTCGGTTTGGGAAGACCGGCCATCTTGCAGGCTCCCTTGCCCGGTCCAGAGGGGAACAGCTCGTAGATGTGCTTCAGTTTGAACCCGGTGACCTTGGAGAGAACCCGCACCATGGGGGCAATCCCGTTTTTCTCGTAGTAATCGCGGAGGACCTCGATGAGCTTTTTATGCTCGTCGTTCAGTTCCTCAATGCCTTCCTGATGTTTCACCCACTGGACCCATTCCGGCCCCCAGTTGGAGTAAGAATCGATGAAACCATCTTCGTCCACCGTAAAGCTTTTTCCCATCCATTCGACTGTCGGCATGTATTCATCCTCCTTTACGTGTTTTGATGTATGCTTAGGCGGTTAGCCTGAATCCACGTTTTTGAAATTTGATTAGTAATGGATGCCGGCGCATATGTCAATACGAAAAATAGCCTTGCAAAGAAGCCTCCCTTTGATCGGGGAACGCTATCCGGCCCGACCGGAGATTGGGCGGAGTCGGTCCTGTGGCTAATATTCGCGAGGTGTTTGGTTGAGCTGTTCCAGGGTGAATACCGGCCCGTCCTTACAAACGAATTCCTTGCCGATATTGCAGCGGCCGCACATGCCGATCCCGCATTTCATGCGGTTTTCAAGCGACATGATGATCTTGTCGTGAGGATAACCGAGCTTGTCCAGCACCGGCTGGGTGAACTTGATCATGATCGGCGGGCCGCAGATGATGGCATAGGTATCATTGCCGGCAGGCGGCGCTTTTTTCTCGGTGATGGCCGGCACAAAGCCGACGTTGTATTTCCAGCCGGGGTCGGTGGCGGCGTCCACGGTGATGTGCATATGAATGTCGTCGCGCCGCTCCCAGGCCGCCAGCTCATCACGGTAGAGGAGCATGCCCGGGTTACGCGCACCGTAGATGACATGGATATCCTTAAATTTTTTGCGGTTTTCAGGGGCCAACATGTAGACGATGGAGGAGCGCAGGGTGGTAAAGGCAAACCCGCCCCCGATGATCACCACGTTCTTGCCCTCCATTTTGTCCCAAGGATACCAGTTGCCCATAGGACCGCGGATGCCCATGATGTCGCCGGGCTTCATGGCATGCAGAAACGATGACACCAGCCCTACCTTGTTCACCGTAAACTTGACGAACCCCTTTTCGGTGGGCGAAGAGGCAATCCCGATGGGGATTTCACCCTTGCCCGTTACCGACAGCTCGGCAAACTGACCGGCCTTATAAGCAAACCGCTGTTCGTCCGCCGGGTTCAGAAAGATGAATTTGAAGGTCTTGAGGTTTTTGTCCTCGGTTTCGACGGCAATGTCGTCGATGCGAACAGGGTATGGCAAATAGGGATTTTGCACGTTGATCCTCCCTCGTTATTCAATCGCACAAGCCTCGCCGGAAGTAGCGAGGCTGTTCATCATCAAGGCCACCCGGCGGATGTCAATGTTGACCGGGCACAGACGCACGCAGCGGCCGCAGCCCACGCATTGGATTCCCCGGTCGTACTTGTCAACGAAATATTTCAGCTTGTGCATGAAGCGCTGGCGCACTCGATGCAGCTTGGTGCCTCGGGGGTTGTGGCCGGTGCCGTGCAGGGTGAAGAGCGGATACATGCAGCTGTCCCAGTTTTTCATCCGCACCCCGGTCATGCCGCGGGTTTCATCTTGGATGTCGAAACACCAGCAGGTCGGGCAGGAGAAGGTGCAGGTGCCGCAGTTGATGCAGGCGAAGGACACATCCTCCCAGAAGGTGGCGTTGTAGAGATCGTTGTTCGGCAAAGACTTGAGGTTGTCCGTCGGCACGAGGGAAGTGATCTTGCCTTCCGCCGTCTGACGCAGGGTCGCAATGGTCTGATCGGCCTCTTTGGCGGCAGCGGTCTTCCAATTTCCGGCGGCGATGAACTTGGCGCCTTTATCCGTGAGCACCTTTGCCAGGTAATGATCCCCGGCGTCGGCCAAGAGCACGTCCAGGCCTTCCTCGTGGTAAGGACCGCAGCCGGCGGTGGTGCAGAAACACGAGCTGCAGGGTGATTCGCAGCCGAGTCCGATGAAGGTGGTCGACTCGTAGGCCTTCAGCCAGTAAGGGTCTTGGTAGTCAGGGGTGTCGAAGTTCAGGCGCACCAGGACGAAGGCCTTGGCGTCGCACGGCCGGATGCCGATGACGGCCTTGGGCGAATAATCTTTTGCGGCTTCGCGCATCTGGTGGTGGTCTTCGCGGCCCTCATCCAGCGAATAGTCGAACATCACCTCGGACTGGGGGTAGACGATGGACTTGGGCGACAGGCGCGTATTCAGGCAGCTCAGGTCCGGCTGGGCGCCGTTCGTCAGCAGTTTGAAACTGTGAAATTCCTTTTCCTTCACCGGGCCGAACAGGCGGTAGGCCGTGGCCGCCTGGTTCAGGCCGGACGCCCACTGGCTCTTGTCGATCTTGATGATTTTCATTGGCAATGCCTCTGCGTCAAATGAGATGGGTCACTTGATGAAGTCGTTCGGGTCGCTTGGCCGGTAGACGTCGAGCGGCGGCCGCACGTCCAGGCTCAGGCCGGCTTCCCAGCCGAAGAGATCCAGACAATCTTTCTCCAGTTTCTTGGTGAACACGCGCATGTTGATGCCCACCGGACAGGATCGCTCGCAGGACCCGCAGTCCGTGCAGCGGCCGGCGCAGTGATACGCCCGCAGGAAGTGGAAGGCGCGCACGTCGCTGGGGCTCTGACCCTTGCCGACCCACTGCGGCCGGGACTCGTCCACGAAGCAGGTCGGACAGTAGCACAGCGGGCAGGCGTTGCGGCAGGCGTAGCATCGAACGCAGGGTGCCAGCAGATCCTCGAAGTACTTCCAGCGCTGCTCCGGGCTCATGGCCTCGACGGCGCGCACGTCGGCGTAGCGGTCGACCCCCTGTTGTTCCTCAACCGGCTCGGCGACCAGCTCGTCGTGAATCACCGGGTTGCGGTGGATGCACAACGAGCAGTTGTGCTGCAACACATCCTTTTTGTCGAACGTCTGGCTGAAGCCGTTGCCCGTAGCGGTGATTGCGGTTTCGGTCTCGGTCACGGCGGTGATCTCCCCCGGGCACTTCAGGGCGATCTTACGCTTGTCCGCCATGCCGCGGCAGGGCACGCCGATCACCACCAGTTGTTCGCGCTTGATCTTGTTCTCGATGATGTGGGTGACGATGTTGCGCGAGTCGCAGCCCTTGGCCACGATCCCGATTTTTTCCTTGCGGTCGGTCAGGTAGTTGGCCAGGTTGATGCCGCAGTGGCTGTCCCACATCAGCTTGGGGACCTCTGCCGGGGTCTTGGCGAAATGCGGCTCGTTCATCATCGGGATCGTACCCTTGCGGAAGCCGATGACCATGTCCACGGCGCCGGA
>JALOPB010000396.1 GCA_025454115.1 Desulfobacterales bacterium
GCGGCAAAGGCCAGAATGCTGATAGCTACAATGAGCCAAAAAACCCAGGTGCCCGGCTCAGCTTTCTGCTCGAGGCTGTATTTGGTAACGCGAAACGTCAGCAACGACGAAAAAATGCTAAAACCGGCGAAAATGAACGGAATGATAACATAGAGGCTGATGTGGAAGCTGAGATGTTTCATGGTCAAAGGATAAAGAGGCCTCTAATGCCAATCATTTGGTTTTCAGCGACAAATCCCACATTGGGAGGAAGATGGCCAAGGCGAAGAAACCGACCACAACGGCCAGGCTGATGGTTAGAATCGGGGCCAGGGCGTCCGATAGCTTCTTCGTGGCATATTCGACCTCGGTATCGTAGTGACTGGCGACATCGCGCAGCAAGGTGTCAAGATTTCCCGATTCCTCGCCGACGGCGACCATGTTGACAACCATTGGAGTGAAGTATTTAGTCTGACGCAATGGGCCCGATATTCCACGGCCTTCGCGCAAGCGGTCCTTTATACCATCCAGTTGCCGTGAGATGGCCCTATTTCCAATGGTGCCGGATAGAATGTCCATCGCGTCCAAAATATCGACGCCGCTCGATTGGAGGATGGAGAAAATACTGGCAAATCGCGAAAGAGCCGATTTTTGTAGCAATTTCCCCGCCAAGGGCAGCTGCAACAGCACCGTATCACGCACGAAACGGCCATGATCGGTGCGGCTGTACAAGATCAGGCCGATGCCGCCGATGACAACGACTCCTCCGATCACGTACCAATATTGCGAGATCATCTCGTACAACCCGATACAAATGCGTGTCGGCAACGGAAGGGTAAGGCCGGCACCCTTGAACACGTTTACAAAGCGCGGTATCACGCCGATCAACAGAATGAAAAAGGCCACGGTCAAGAACGAGAGTACGATGATCGGGTAGGTCATGGCGGATTTGATATCAGATTTAACCTTGTGCTCGTGTTCGATGACGTAAACCAGCCGGTCGAGGATTTCCGGTAAGGCTCCGGAAGATTCACCAGCCCGCAGCATGCTACAATAAAGCGGCGAAAATACTCTCGGATGGCGCCGGAAGGCGTCATAGAGACTGGCGCCATCGCGGATGTCCTGGTGGATTCTGCTTAAGATGGATTTCAGGCGCTTGTGTTCGGTTTGATCCTCTAGCACCTGCAGGATGGTCAACATGGGGACCCCGGAGCGGATAAGGGTTTTGAATTGCTTGGTGAACAAAATCAATTCGGGTGTTTTGACCCCCGAAAATAGGGCAGAGGCTTCTGATGCAGATCCGGCAGGTGTCATGCCGCGTGCAGCTATGACCTGGGTTGGAATGAGGCCGCGGGAGGCCAGCAAGTTGGAGGCGCTTTCCAGGGAGTCGGCATCGATATCCCCCCTGGTCGTCCCGCCGGTTTCAGTAATCGCTTGGTAGTTGAATTTGGGCATAACCTCTCCCGGTTACATGAGTACGGCGGACGCGGCTTCTTCCAGGCTGGTAATCCCCTGGATAACTTTTTCAAGCGCGTTTTCCCGCAGGGTCGCAAAGTTTCCAGCGTCAATCGCGGCGCGGTTGATCTCATGGGCCGAATGGCGTTTCAGAATCAAATTCTGCACCATTTCATCAATGACTAATACTTCATAGATGCCCGTCCGTCCTTTGTAGCCTGAGTTCATGCAGTTAAAGCATCCCTGGCCAATGACAAACCCGCTGGTGTCCACCTCCGAGAGTCGCCAATACTTCAGCGCCTCTCGTGATGGTTGCTGCGTTGTGCGGCAATGCGGGCATACCTTGCGGACGAGCCGCTGTGCGAAGGAAACCAGCATGACCGATGCCACCAGAAACGGTTCGATGCCCATGTCAACGAGACGCGTCATGGCGCCGGCGGCGTCGTTCGTATGAAGGGTGCTCAGCACGCGATGGCCGGTGAGCGCCGCCTGTACGGCGATGCTAGCCGTTTCGGAATCCCGAATTTCACCCACCATGATCACATCCGGGTCTTGACGCAGAATGGAGCGCAAACCGCTGGCAAACGTCATGCCTGCTTTTCGGTTGAGTTGTACCTGGCGGATTTTGTCAATGCGGTATTCGACAGGGTCTTCGACGGTAATGATATTAATGTCGGGTTGGTTGACCCTTTTGAGAATCGAGTAAAGCGCGGTGCTTTTTCCGCTTCCGGTAGGACCCGTGCTCAGGATCATTCCATAGGGCTTGGTGATCATGCTTTCCAGCCGCTCGCGGTCGCGTTCGTTCATTCCGAGCAGCTCCAGCGAATAAATACTGCTGCTGGTATCGAGCAGGCGCAGAACCAAGTTCTCGCCATAAATGGATGGAATGGTGGATGCCCGGATGTTGATGTCCTTGTTTTTCATCTTGACCGTGAAGCGTCCGTCCTGGGGCACCCGAGACAGGGCGATGTCCATGTTCGCAAGTATTTTCAGCCGCGAAATGATGGGCAGAAACATCGATTTGGGCGGCGCCGGCACCTCATGCAGTTTGCCGTCTACCCGAAAGCGGATCTGAACATGATCTTTTTCCGGGCTAATATGAATATCGCTGGCTCCTTCACGCACCCCCTGGGAGAGAATCGAGTTGACCAGACGAACGACCGGGGCTTCCTCGGCCATACCCTGCAGCGAACTGACTTCGACATCCTCCAACGCGGCGGCTTTTTCCGGCCCTTTATCGATCTGGACATCCTCCAGCTCCTCGAGTACGCCGCCGATGCCGGCATATGTGCCGAAGAGCGTGGTGTGCAAGAGGTTCAGCTGCTGTTCGGTGCAGATGACCGCCTCCACTTCGCAATTGGTGAAGACTTCGATCGCATCCAGGGCATTGATGTCGAGCGGGTCCGTCATAGCGACCGTGATCAGCATTCCGTTCTTCTGCAGTGGTGCAATCCCGTATTTATGGGCAATGTCCGCGGGGATGAGACGAGCGAGCTCCATATCGATGATGTGCTTGTCCGGGCGGTACTTCTCAAGCTTCAACTGATTGGACACCAGATCCACAATCTGGACTTCGCTGACGATGCCCTCCCGCACCAGAAATTGACCGAGTTTCAGATTACTTTTTTTCTGGAACGGAAGGGCTTGCTCCAGCTGTTTTTG
>JALOPB010000397.1 GCA_025454115.1 Desulfobacterales bacterium
GCAGAGCTGCTGCCAGTTCTTTTCGGTGCTGGGGGCGATCGCAATGGGACCGTCGCTGGCATGGAACAACCCGTAGGGGGCGACCACCATATGATCGTTGCCGTTGCGCGGCGGCAGCTGCCCCGTGCTGAAATAGGCGGCGGCAGCAAACGTGAACATGCTGATCAATCCGTCGACCATGGCGGTCTGAATCTCCTGTCCTCGTCCGGTGCGGTCCCGCTCCTTTAGAGCCGCCAAAATGGCAAAGGCCGCATACAGCCCGGCGACGGTGTCACTGATGGGGATCCCGACCCTCAAATAGGGCATGGTCTGATCGCCGTTCAAACTCATGAAGCCCGACATCGCCTGCGCGATGAAGTCGAACGCAGGCCGGTCTTTGTAAGGGCCGGTTTTCCCGAATCCGGTTATGGCGGCATAAACCAGGGCGGGGTTCAGGGCGCTGAGCACCGGATACCCCAACCCCAGCCGTTCCATGACGCCAGGGCGAAAATTCTCCACCAGCACATCAGCGGTCTGGGCCATGCGGCGGACGATCTCCTTGCCGCGCTCCTGCTTCATGTCAATGGTGATGGTTCGCTTATTACGGTTGAGGTTGACGAAATAGGGGTTTTCCCCTGCCCCCACGATTCCGGTCACCCGCGAGGGGTCGCCGTCGGGAGCTTCGACTTTGATGACATCCGCGCCGAAATCCGCCAGCAGCATGGTGCAAAAAGGGCCCGAAACCACCCGGGTCAGGTCCAGTACTTTTAATCCGGTCAATGGCATGGTGGTCTCTCCTGTCAGTTCGCGATAGAAACTCCGGCTCAGTGGCCGATCCGGCAGACTGCTGCGGCCAGCTTCGGGTCGCGCGGTCCGCTTTTCATGACCTGCCCGAACAAGGTCCGGCCGAGGATGGCTTCCAGTCGCTGAGCGGCGGCGATGAGCTTCATCAAGTCGATGCCGGTGTCGCAGCCCATGTCTTCCAGCATGTAGACCACATCCTCGGTGGCCAGGTTTCCGGCGGCTTGGGGCACGTTGGGACATCCGCCGATGCCGCCCAACGCCGCATCGAATGTGTCGGCGCCGGCTTCCAGGGCCGCATACAGATTGGCCATGGCCGTGCCCCGGTTGTTGTGGAAATGCAGCGAATAGGGGGTTTCGGGGAACCTGCGGGCGAACCCTTTCACCAACGTTATGACCCGCGGCGGCGTAGCCATGCCGGTGGTGTCTGCCAGCACGACCGAGGCCGCACCGCCGGAGATGTAAGCCTCTGCCAGCCGGAAGACATCGTCCTCAGGCACGTCGCCCTGATAGGGGCATCCGAAGGCGACGGCCATGGAACCCACTACCGGCTTGCCGTGCTGCCGAGCCAGCTCGAAGATCGCTTTCAAATCGGACAGCGATTCGTTGATGGTCCGGCGGACGTTGGCCAGATTGTGGGCGTCGCTGGCGGAGATCACCACCACCAGCTTGTCCGCACCGTTATCCAAGGCGAGCGCGGCGCCCTTCAGATTGGGCACCAGGGGACCGTGGGTGCACCCGGTCCGCGGCACGCCGGCCAGGACCTCGGCCGCATCCCGCATCTGGGGGATGGCCTTGGGGCTGACGAACGAGGTGGTCTCCATCTCCTGAACCCCGGCATCGATCAGCATCCGGATCACTTCCAGTTTTTGCTCCGTCGGGACAAATTCCGGCCAGGATTGGAACCCGTCTCGCGGCCCCACTTCCCGAATCCGAATTTTTCGCTTCGCTGTCATATCCTGAACCTCCTTGTTCAATGGCCCGAGCCCTAAATGGCGGATCAATCCGCGGCAATGTAGCCGGCTAACCGGTCGCCGACGTCCGTCGTGCTTTTGCCCATTTTCCCGGAAGCCAGGCTACGAATGTCTCTGGCCACTACTTTTCTGACGGCATTCTCGATGCGGGCAGCGGCTGCCGGCTGCCCCAGGTGATCCAGCATGATCGCCGCCGCGCCGATCGCGGCCAGGGGATTGATGACGTTCTGCCCGGTGTATTTGGGGGCCGATCCGCCGATGGGTTCGAACATGGACACACCGGTCGGGTTGATGTTCCCGCCGGCGGCGATGCCGAGGCCTCCCTGGATGATGGCGCCGATATCCGTGATGATGTCCCCGAACATGTTATCGGTGACGATGACATCGAACCATTCGGGGTTCTTGATCATCCACATGCTGACGGCGTCCACATGGCCATAGTCGGTGGTGACGTCCGGGTATTCGGCTGCGACTTCGTGGAAGACCCGCTCCCACAGGTCAAACGCATAGGTCAGGACATTGGTCTTGCCGCACAGGGTGAGTTTCTTGCGCAGGTTGCGTTTTCGACAATAATCGAAAGCATACCGCAGGCATCGTTCGACGCCGAACCGGGTGTTGATCGATTCCTGAATGGCCACCTCCTGCGGGGTGCCCTTTTTCAGGAACCCGCCTCCGCCGGTATAGAGCCCCTCGGTGTTTTCCCGGACCACCACGAAATTGATTTCCGCCGGGCCCTTGTCTCTTAGGGGAGTTTCCACTCCAGCCGAAACCTCAGCTCCAGAAGCAGACCCTTTTCCAGGATGCCGGGTTTGACATCCGGATGTCCGATGGCGCCCAGGAGGATGGCGTCCACCTGCCGCAGCTCGGCCAGGACGGTTTCAGGCAGAATTTCGCCGGTTTTCAAATACCGCTCGCCGCCCAGATCGTAGTGCTGCAGGTCAAACCGGAGATTTTCGCGATTTCCGGCTGCTTTCAGCGCCTTCAGGGCTTCGCGGATGACTTCGGGGCCTGTTCCGTCTCCTGGGATAACGGCGATACGATAGGAGGATGGTGACATCATGGTTCAACTCGCTTTCTTAAATTTTGATTTCAGCTTTCGATAGCCTGCCGCTGCAGGCGTCGCACATAAGGAACCAGACCTCCGGCCGCGAGCAACTCCCGCATGAACGGAGCAATGGCCTTGGCTGGATAGCGTTTCCGGGTGGTGTGGTCGATGATCGCACCGGTTTCGATATCGACCTCCACCTCGTCGCCCCCTTGAATCTCGGCGGCGGCTGGCGCGGATTCCAGGATGGGCAGGCCGATGTTGAATGCGTTGCGGTAAAAAATGCGCGCAAACGATTCGGCAATGACCAGGCCGATCCGGGCGCCCTTGATGGCAATGGGGGCGTGCTCCCGCGACGATCCGCAGCCGAAGTTTTTGCCGGCCAGAATGATATCCCCCGGGTGGATTTTGCGGATGAACTCGGGGTCGGCGTCTTCCATGCAATGGCGGGCCAGTTCATCGGGGTCCGAGGTGTTCAGGTACCTTGCGGGAATGATGACATCGGTGTCGACGTCGTTGCCGAACTTCCAGATTTTTCCTCGAATCGACATAGTCAACCTCATCGGGCCGCGACATCGGCCGGGTGGGCGATGCGGCCGACCAGCGCACTGGCTGCGGCGACCGCCGGTGACGCCAGGTAAACCTCACTCTGCACATGCCCCATCCGTCCGACGAAGTTCCGGTTGGTGGTGGATACCGCCCGTTCCCCGGCGGCGAGGATACCCATGTATCCGCCCAGGCAAGGGCCGCAAGTGGGCGTTGAGACGATCGCATCCGCGTTCATGAAAATTTCGTACAAGCCTTCCGCCAGAGCCTGGCGGCAGACGTCCGGCGTGCCCGGAATGACAATGCAGCGGACATGGGGGGCAATGCGGCGGCCTTTGAGAAGGCTGGCGGCGATGCGCAGGTCCTCTATGCGGCCGTTGGTACAGGAGCCGATGACGGCCTGATCGATCGGGACATCCCGCAGCTCGCTGACCCCGCATACGTTCTCGGGCAGGTGGGGGCAGGCCACTTGCGGCTCCAGCCCGGAGATATCCCATTCCTGCACCGCTTCGTACACCGCTTCCGGATCCGACCGGTAAAATTGGTAGTGCCGTTTGGCCCGTCCGCGGACGTAGGCATCGGTGACGGCATCCGGAGCGATGATTCCCGCTTTGGCTCCGGCCTCGATGGCCATGTTGCACATGGTGAATCGGTCGCTCATGGGCAGGCGTTCGATGACCGGACCCGAGAATTCCATGGCCTTATAGCGTGCACCGTCCACGCCGATCCGGCCGATGGTGTAAAGGATCAAATCCTTTCCGCCGACCCACGGAGCCAACTCTCCGTTGAATACGAATCGAAGCGATTCCGGAACCTTAAACCATGTTCGGCCTGTTACCAGGGCAGCGCCCAGGTCAGTGGACCCGACGCCGGTGGCGAAGGCGCCCAGTGCGCCATAAGTGCAGGTGTGGCTGTCGGCACCGATGATGACGTCCCCCGGCAGGACCAGGCCTTGCTCGGGCAGCAGAACGTGTTCGATCCCCATGCGGCCGACTTCGAAGTAGTGGGGCAGTTGTTGGGCACGGGCGAAATCGCGCAGTTCCTTGGCTTGGATGGCGGAATTGATGTCCTTGTTGGGGACGAAATGGTCAGGGATCATGGCGACCCGCTCCGGATCGAAAACTCGCTCTCCGCCGGCGTCCCTGAAAACCCGGATCGACATGGGTGCGGTGATATCGTTGGCAAAAACAAAATCCAGACGCGCTTCGACAAGATCCCCGGGCGTCACCTCCGGGCGGCCGCTATGGGCGGCCAGGATTTTTTCACTGATGGTCATCGGCATATCAGCTCTCCAGACACGGGGCGGTTGATTTCAGTATCGCAAACGAGCGTTGCAGGTGTAGGGGACCCTCGGATAACGAGATGGAGGCGCGATACATGTAACAGTCCCCCCGATAGTACATGTGGGTGGCCACCACCGGCTGATCCTGATTCGAGTAGTAGATGTTTTCAACGAAAAAAAGCGGGGAGCCGTAATCGGTGTCGAGCACGCTGGCCAGATCCATCTCGGCGATGATGGACTCGACACGCTGCTCAGCACGTTTCAGTCGGATGGAGGTGGATTCCTGGAAGACTTCGATGAAAGACCGCCGGGTCAGTTTTCGTCGCGGCAGCCGCTGCAAATGCTCCACGCGGAAGTAGTTGACGAAATAGGAGACAATGTGCCCCTGGTGTCGCCGCAGTCGCCGGAGGCGCCCGACCTGTTCGTCCCGACCGGCGTCCAGGAGGGTGCGGATGCGTTGGGGGATTGGAACCTCAGCGATGTCCAACAGTTGGATTTCGAGTCGCGGACTTCGTCCGGAGGCCGAATCGAACCATTCGCGGAAATCTCCGCTGATCTGGATTTCCACCTTTTTCAGTTCCGGAAGCGTCACCCGGGTGCCGGCGCCCTGGCGGGCAGCGAGATAGCCTTCCTGAATCAGGCGTTCCACGGCCTTGCGGATCGTGATGGTGCTGACGCCGAATTCGAGCGCCAGATCTCTAGCCGCCGGAATCCATTCGCCTCGTTGATAGATCCCGCTGTGGATCCGGCTTTTGACGGTCGCCGCTACTTTGAGATACAGGGGGACGCCACGCTGCTGCATCGCCTTGCCTAATCCTCCGGCCGGTTAAAAA
>JALOPB010000398.1 GCA_025454115.1 Desulfobacterales bacterium
GGCCGGGCGCCGTTCAGTTTGCCTAGGATCTTGCCCATGCGGCTGAAATCGTTGCGGTAGACCGAGCGCAGCAGCTCGGCCCGCAGAACGGGCATGTTCTTGGGGTCGCCGGTGCCGATGAAATAGTGGCACTTGTCGGCGCAGGCGCCGCAGCGCACGCAGATGTCCATGAAGACCTTGAAAGAGCGGAAGCGCTCCAGGCGCTCCTTGAAGCCCTCGTGGATGATCTGCTGCCAGTTTTCCGGCAGCTTCCAATCGTCATCCGTGGGATTCCATGGCCGGGCATTGGGAAGCCCCAGAGTAGCCACGCTCTTGGGGTTGGAGGCGTAGCAGTACATGCCCTTGCGGATCTCGATCGGAGTGTCCATCCAGTCGCTCCGGGGGGGCTGGTAGTTGAGCTGGTTTAGTACGTCTTGGGGTTTCGGTTTCGCTTCAGCCATGTCTTACTCCTTCCCTGCCGCCGTTTCCGCAGCGGCTTCGAGCGGCTTATCCACGGGCAGCCCGGCCTCGACCATTTTTTCCCTAAACTCCTCTTCGTATTCATCGTACGTGTGAACGTGAACCGGGTAGTTCCACGGGTTGACGTGGCGATAGGCCCGCGTATTGCCGAGCATGTTGCGGGTGGGGCTTAAGAAAATCCCGCCCAGATGCATGAGCTTGCTGAAGGGGAAATAGGCAAGCAGGGCGCAGACGAAGAACAGGTGAATGTAAAAGATGGAGCCGATGCCCTCCGGGACCGTGGGATGCAGGGTGACGAGCCCCATGGTCAGCTGCTTGGCGGCGTTGATGTCGATCTTGGTGACGTAGCGCATCATGATGCCGGTGAAGGCGATGCCGAAGATCAGGATCAGCGGGAAATAGTCCGAGGCGAGCGAGATGTAGCGCACCGGGGGGATGACGATGCGCCGCACCGCCAGGTAGACCACCGCGGCGAGCAGCACGATGCCGGACAGGTAGACCCCCGGCAGGCCGAACTGGAACTGGGGGTAGATGATTTCGATCCGGAAGAAGCTGTCGATGTTCTCCAGCAGCTGCACGCACCAGGGCACCGGCTCCAGGAAAAACCGCGTGTGGCGCAACAGCACGGTGAGGAAGGCGTAGTGAAAGGCCAGCGCCCCCACCCACAGGAAGATCTCCAGTTGGTAGAAGAGCTTACCCTCCTTGAGCTTCATGCGGGTGTTGCGGAACAGCGAGCGGAAGGCGACCACCTCGAGCACCATGCGCAAGAACACCCCGAATTTGCTGGACGGATTGTCGAGCTTCGCGTCCTCGATCCAGTCGAGGGATTTCGCCTGGCCGCCGGTGGTGGGAATGGCGAACGGAACGGTCGATCGCGACCAGCTCAGCACCTTGCGGGTGAAGCCCGCGACGAAGACGAGCACGGCCAGGTAGGGAACGGCCACCCCGAAGAGCCATTGCAGGCCGATGGACGCCCCAATCCAGGCGATCAGGAAAAGAACCAGCACGGCAATGAATGCGAACATGTACTTTCTGTTCATCGATCAACACCTCGCAAACAAGCTGCGTTTCAACGGCCGCGGCCGGTCCGCTGAAACGTCGCGGAATGTGGTTGACCCCAGGTCTTCAGGCATCCGGAACCTTTCCCGGATCCTTATTTATCAAACCGGCCCTTTCGAACGCCTTGAAGGTGCGGTTGCGGGTTTCGTTCGCCTTGAGTTCGTATATCTTTTCCCGGCAGGCCATGTAAACGTCGAAAGCGGCCAGTCCCAGCCGGTCGATGCGCGACTCGATCTCCAGAAACGACCGCATCCCGTCGGCGCTCTGAAGCGGTTTGTCGAACATCTCCCGCAGGATATTTTTCAGCGCGAAGATGAATGCGGTCGCCTGGGCCGGTGTCAGGTTCTGGACGGCGCGGATATGCATCACCGGATCCAGGCAGGCATGGATGGCGCCGGCGTCCATGCCCCCCACGAGCTGGTCGAAAAGGCCTTCCACGCTGTTGCGGGTCTGGCTCCCCACGGGATTGGCAAACGGGTCTTTCTGGCTTTGGATGAAAGCGGCGGTATCGGCGGCGTAGGCGCGAATGGCGGAATCAAACCATTTGGAAATGACGGTGGGTCTCTGCTTCGTGATCAGATTGACCAATCCCTCTGCCATAGGTATGACGTTATTCCGCCTCTCGGGATCGCAGTGTGATCCGGTCGGTAAAACGATTTCGACACGGCAAAACAATCAGTCAACGGAAAGATTTTAATAGACGAGTTCATATTCCCTGTCAAGGACAAAACCGCCGAAAGACAACGGCCGATGCCGGTTTCAACGATCGCGGCATTCGCTCCGGCTTGTTGCGATGGGCCGAATGTAGTATGGACGGCTGAATTGATGAAAATGGGAAGACGGCTTCTGATTCAAGCCGCTTTTCCGGCAGATAGGTCCGGTGCACCATCATGATCGAGAGTTTCTTTTTCTTTATAGGCGGCGTCCAGCCCAAGATTAAAGTCCTGGAAGAAACCCCCCGGCGCTGCCCACGGTGCGGCCTGCACCAGGCCTATCTCAAACGGGTGGATCACTATCTGAGCGTTTTCTTCATCCCGGTGCTCAAGATCAAGACCGGCCAGCCGGCCCTTTTCTGCAACCGCTGCGAACGGCCCGCCGATGATTCCGGATCGGATCTGCCCCGGTCGCAGCCATCGACCGCAACCAGGTCCTGCAGTTACTGCGACCGGGCTTTTCCGGCGGATTACACGTTTTGCCCTGTTTGCGGCCGGAGGCTCTGACAGAGGCCGCCCGGAGGGCTGCCTCATCGTCGGCCGGGCCCAGAACGGACATGAACCCACGCGTCCAATTCCAACCACCGCAGCAAGCGCTCCGGCCGGAGCGTCATGTGGTTTTCGTTGCTCCCGAAATCCACTGGAACACGGGCAATGCCGGCCGCACCTGTCTGGCCGTGGGCGCCCGCCTGCATCTGATCAAGCCGCTGGGGTTTTCACTGGGCAGCAAAGAGGTCCGGCGCGCCGGGCTGGACTACTGGCAGGCAGTGGATCTTGCGGTTTGGGACAGCTTCGAGGAAATGATCGCGGCCCTGGCGCCGAAGTCCGGCGAGGTGGCGGTCTTCAGCAAA
>JALOPB010000078.1 GCA_025454115.1 Desulfobacterales bacterium
AATAACCGCGGCGTCCGTAGCCACGGCCGGCAACATCAGCAAGTCATAAGGGTTCACCCGTTCGCTGCCGGGTTCAAAGGCGCCGGCAACCCCGATCGTTTGGGCCTGTTCCGCACTATTGGAAGACGGCAAATAGACCAGCAGGACGCCTCTAGCACCGGAGGACTCGGCCTCTTGAAAACTGACTTCGATGAGCCGGCTTTCTCTGGTTGCTCCGCCCTCGGGCGAAAGGAGCATTTCCGGAAGGCGCGATTGATCCTCGCGGCGAATTTGAAGAGTGTCGACTTTGAGCGCTGTAACCGGAAACGGGCTTTGACCGGCGGCCTTGTCGCATCCCATTTGCGCCTCCTGAAGGGGATAGAGCCGCCACACCACCTCAGCCGACGCTTCTGATTCATGAGTCGCTTCGGTCTGGCCGTGGTTGACCGGCATAAAATCGGCGAAGGTCCTGCCGAGCCGGGAGGCCTGCGAAAGGTTGATCGTGTAGGCCTGCGGCGTGTCCCCGGGAGAATCGCGGAACTCCACGCACGCGAAGGCATCGCCGCCGGAGACGACATATCCGGAGCGGACGGCGGCCAGCGACCAGAAGTTGGTGGCTTCCTTGACCCGAGTCTCGCGTGCCTGTCGCAGTTCAAGGACCTTGCTGGTGATGCATCCGGACAGGCTCAAAATTCCCAGCACAACAGCGGCGGTTGCGAAAACTCGCTTGGCGATGTTTGTCGGCTGACGGCTTTCAGGCTTCATGGTCCACCTCCCCTTTTAAAGAGCAGTAGAGCAAGCGCCGTACCATGAACCCGAATAATCCCCCGGCTAATCCCGCAGCCGGAAATTCCGGGACCAGCATCCACGCAACCATCTAAAATCGTATCGAAACCACCAAGGCTGAATATTCGGGCCAGCGGAGAGATCTGCGCTGGATGCATGCTGTCAATCCAAGGCAATTGAAAGCCAACCTGCAACTGCGGTTGACAGCTATAAGTGCCGTGCGGAGAGAATCTTCTTCCTTTCAGGCAGTTGGCCGGGTCTATAGGGGTTGACCCGTCAACCAGAGCGGCCCAGTTGGCGAGAGGAAACCTTGGCTGGGCCGCATTCGGCGGGCGTGGGGCGTCGACGCCGCTATGTTTGCCGGCCGTGGCGCTGCAAGTGTTGCCGGGCCTGGTACATGAAGGTGCGGATGGCGGTTTCGCGGTTGGGCTGGATGCTGTCGTCGTAGGGGGTGTCCAGGAAGGGGAAGCCCAGTTCATGCATGATCGGGCGCACGACGGCCGATGTGGTCGTGCCGGGCATGCAGGTGAACGGGTAGACATTCACCACTCCGTTATATCCGTTGCGGGCGCAGTGAATGATGCCGGGAATGCTCAGGCTGGCCTCGGTGGGGATGTCGAAAGAAAAATCACCCGATTTTTTTAGAATCCTCTCCAGATCTGAAATGCGGTGGTCGCCGGCAATGTCCAGGCGCCGCCTGGCACGTTTGAAGACCGCCTGCTGGGTTCTCTCCTGGAAAAGCAGATGGATGCCGAAGCCAAACATTTCCCGGATCGATTCTTTCACCTGGCGGGGGCGAAGCAGCCTCAGCCCCAGCCTCAGCTTTCTTTTCGCCTGCCGCAGCCCGTCGTAGCTCACGTAATTCAGCCACTCCGCCATGGAGGCATTGACCACCTCCGCCCCGTGGCGCTCGAGCAATCGAATCAGATCCTGATTGGAGCGACGGTGCATGCGCAGGAAGATTTCTCCCACCATGCCGATGAGCGGCTTCGGGGAAATGGCCGGGTCGATGATCGCATGGCCGGCCGCGAGGATCTTTTCGAGTTCACCGACGACCGGATCAAACGGATTCCCTTCGCCGGTCCGCTCGACAACCTCCATCAGCCGGTACAGGCCCTGTTCCGCGAGGGCATCGGTCAGGCCGGTTGCCTTTTCGTAGGGCCTGACTCGCCAGGTCAGTCGGTCCAGGACATCGGCGACGACCATCGCCAGACAGGCCGCCTTTTTGAAGGGCTGAACCTTCTGCGGGTCGATCAGTCCCTCCGGCGAATAATTGTCCGTGTTGCTGAGGGCGCTGATTTTGAGGCCTTGCAAGTCCGAGAAGGAATCCAGGACCATTCGCTGGTATTTGTTGTACATCCCAAACCGGCACGGGCCCTCCGCCTCCGGCATGAAGAAGACATAACGGTCTGCCCGGAAGGCCGCCCCCAGGCGACGCCTTTCTTCTTCGACAAAATGCAAAAGGTCTCCCAACGTGACCAGGCAGGGGTAGCACTCCTTGCCGGAGGTATATTTCTTGCCGAGTTCCAACCCCTGGCCGGTCGCCAGCACCTGGGCATCGACCGCAAAGGCTCTCAAGGCGGCCGCAAAGAGATGCGCGCTGCTGCGGTTCATCTCGGGGATCAGGACCTGGTTCTTTCCCAGCTGGAGTTTACCGATGGTTTTGGTTGAAGCCGGTAATTGAAGTACGTTCGCGCTTTCCATGGCAAACCTTCTCCTTGTTTCTTGCTCCTAAAATTATTTCGTTTCACGTTTATCAAATGTTAGACGGATGGGGTTATTCGCCGCAAGGCACCGCCGCCATTCATTCAACGAATCAGCGTACGGCAGCTATCCCGCTTCATGCGTGCCCGGACAGCCCCGGAGTGAAACTTTCACGAAGCCGCAGCCCTTCTCTGCCTGTCTGCAGTTACACTAGACGGATTAGGGGCGTAGCAGGATCGCTTGAAAAATTGGCGGCGGTGCCTTGCGGCGAATAACCCCATCCGTCTGTTCGTGACCGGATTCCTACGGTCAGATCCTCCGACCGGCCGCAACGCGCGGCAGGCATTGTACCGGCGGCTTCGCCAACGTGTTGTGAATCACGTTCTGATAAGCTTCCAGTCGGGTCATGACCCCGGCCGCAGCACTGTGCTCGTCCAGTTCAAGGATAAGACTGGCCTTGGCACCCATCATGCGCTTGTAAAAATGCTCGATGAAGGAGTCCGCACCGCAGCCGAAATTCGTCAGGTGCAGCCCGAAATAATTCGGGGTGGTACTGATCAGCCGGGCGGTCCGCAGAATCTGGGCACCCAGGCCCCAGTACATCGATGCGAAATCGCCGAGATGAATGGCGGATGCATCGATAAAATCCATGGGGAGTGCCGCCAGGCCGATTTTGGCCAGGCTCTGCCCCAGCCGCAGGTTCAGGCGTTCGTCGTAAAGGTTGTAGGGGCGCCCGGTCACCACCACGAGCGGCTCGTCCGCTCCGATGCCTTTGAGGATGCGATCGCCCTGACGGTGCAGCTCTTTCACGAAGAGATCCTGGCGTTCGAGTGCATGCTTCAGCGCCCGGCGGATCCGGCCCTTGCCGACTCCGAGGCGAGGTCCCATCTGCGCGTGAAGATCCAGTGCCAGCATGTCCGCGTCCGCCCGGAGGTTCAGGACCGGACTCAGGACGGCCTCCGCCGGTATTCCCAAGGCGGCGCGGATCATGTAGGCATTGCTCTGAACCATGGGGCAGTAATACCCCCGCTCGCGGCTGTTGCGGGTGGGCATGTCCAACGGCGTGGGCAAGAAAAGGTGGCGCGTCCGGGCTGTCAGCAGCCGAGCATGGCCGTGGGAGACTTTAACGGGGTAACAGGTTTCCGCCGTCATGGTCTCGATGCCGCTTTTCGATATCGACTCGTTGGTAGGCGGTGAAAGTACCAGCCGGAACCCCAGCCGATCGAAAAAGTGCGCCCACAGCAGGCAGCCGTGGATTCCATAGAGCGCCCGCATCATGCCTACGGTGGGTCGGCCGTCCACCTCCATAAGGGGTGCATCCAGCAGGGTCGCGTATACGCCCGCCATGTGGTCTTCCCAGATTTCGTCCCGCAGCCGGAAATAGTTCTCCTTGCGACCGCCTTCGCCATTGGAGAGATCGTAGCGGCCGCATTCCCCGCCCCACACGCTCTTGCGGCCGTCGAAACGGTAGATTTTCAGTTTGCACTGGTTCTGGCATTTGGGCTCGGCCTGGCAGATCTTTTCTAAAAATAACATCCGGTCTCCGACGGCGCGCTCGATCCCGCGGAACGTGCTGAGTCCCCGGCCCTCCGCCTGCATTTTTTCCTGAACGCACACGGCGGCACCGAAACCGCCGAGGACCTCACGATGCATGGGGGCCAACAGCCCGCGGCCGAGCACGTTCTCGAAAGCGGCGACAACCCCCTTGTTGAGCGACGGCCCGCCCAAGAACATCACGCGCTCGCCGATCCGGCGCTTGCCGACCACCCGGTTCAGGTAGTTGTGAACCACGGCATAGCACAGGCCGGCGATGAGATCCTGACGTGCCGCACCTTTCTGATGAAAGGACATCAGGTCGGATTCCATGAACACCGTGCAGCGCTCGGCCAGCTTGATCGGTGTTTCAGAGGCGAGCGCGATTTCCTGGAACTCCCCCACGATGTCGATGCCGAGTTTGTTGGCCAGCTCGTGCAGGAAACTGCCCGTGCCCGCGGCACAGACCTTGTTCATGTCGAAGTCGAGGGGGTGGGTGTCGCGGATGGCGATGTACTTCGAATCCTGGCCGCCGATTTCGAAGATGGTGTCGACCCTTGGATCGACCGCGACCGCTCCCCGCGCGTGTGCCGTGATCTCGTCGATGATGAGATCCGCTTTCAGAAAATCCCCGACGACGCTCCGGCCCGACCCCGTCGTCGCCACCCCCAGAATCGTCAGGTCCGGTCCCATCTGAGCCCGGATGTGCTGAAGAAGTCCCTGAACCGTTTCGACAGGCTTCCCGCAGGTCGGCACATAGCGTTTGTCGACGATCCGACCGGCTTCGTCGATCAGGGCGTATTTGGTGGACGTGGATCCGATGTCGATGCCCAGGTAACCGCGCAAGCCGGCGGCCTGCGCCCGGCGCGGGGTGTCGTTTCCTTCCGGGAAGGCGGTTCCCCGCAGCGCGAGCCTTTCACCGACGGGCCATGCCGCTGCTCGGCGGTCAGGCGGAGCGGTGAGAGCCGCCGGATCGATTTTAGCTGCACGGCCGGCGGCAAGGCCGTGCAGCGCGGCCCCCAGGGCGCCTAGGGACGTGCTGTGCGGCGGCACCACCAATCCGGGAAAGTAGTCCCGGAGCGCCCTGACTTGAAGCTCGTTGAGGGACAGTCCGCCGATGAACAGGATGGGATCCCGCAGGACCCGGTTCGCCACCACCATGCTGAGATAGTTGCGGGCATTGCCGACGTGCAGGCCATGAATGATGTCTTCCAGTCGTTCGCCTTTGTTTTGAAGGTGGATCATGTCCGACTTGGTGAAAACCGTGCAGCGACAGGCCACGGTGGCCGCCCGCCGACTTTTCAGACCCAGTGTGATGAAGTCGGCCAGGATCCGGTCGACCGGCGGGCGGTCTCGGCCTCCGCGCCGTTCGTAGATGGAGGTCGCCAGGCGTTCCGCCTGCTGGTCGATGAAGGACCCCGTTCCGGAGGCACAGGGCCCGTTGGTGTTGAAGTGCTCCAGCTCCCAGCTCGGTCCGTGGTGGGTTACCTGCATCAAGGCCGTCTCCTGTCCCCCCATGCTGATCACGGTCCGCACCCCTGGCGAGATGTGGACGGCCCCCAGCAACTGGCTGATGATGCTGACCTCGTAAGGGGCGTTGCACCGTTCGCTCAGGTGTCGGCCATGACTGCCGGTGAACGCTACGGCCTCGATTCCGCCGGGCCCGAAACGGGTTTCAAAATCGCCGACCAGCTCGGCGACGCTTTTCTCCACCTTGCCGAAGTGCCTGCGATAGGAACTTGCGTAAATGATCTGCTTCTGTTCATCGATGACGATGCCGTTAACGCTGACAGAGCCGGCGTCGATGCCGGCATACAGCGTCCGGTTCGGTGCGCTCTGGCCTGTATGGAATGATTTCATGAACCCCCTCCTTTGGCGTTTGATAGGATCTCTCCTGGGCACCCTTAGAGCAACCGGCATACCAAACGACCTGGGGGCGGAATGGGAGGCAGCAATAAAAATGGTGTTCAGAGCTTCAACGGATTGAAATCATGCCAGAAGAAAAATTTTATGGGGAGGAAAGGAATCGATCCGAAGGAGGCTCTTGAAAAAGATACGGCGACGCTGAAGCTGCAACCGGAGTTACTGGAAAAAGCTTGAAACGGCGACGAAGGCCTTGGAATGAGAAGACATCACGCGCGTGGTGGATGGTTGACTCGGCAACTCAAGGCGCATCTTCGCTTCAGAGCGAACCGGCTGTTTTTTTCAGGCGTTTATTGAGCGCCTGGCGTGTGATCCCAAGCATCATGGCGGCAATGGCTTGATTGCCGTTTGATCTGCGCAGAGATTCGTCCACCAGCAGTTGCTCGACTTGTTTCAGTGTGGGCAGCGGGTCCGGGAAGACGGTCTTCTCTTCGCCCGCATCCGCCGGACTGGCGATAGCGCCGGATAGGCCAGGTTGTGTTTTGAAAATTTCTGACTTGAAGGCATCCATGGAAAGCTTGCCGGATGTGTGGATGCTGACCGCGTTGTAGATCATCGATTCCAGCTCCCGGACGTTGCCGGGAAAACGATAGGCGGCCAGCAGCTTGAAAAGTTCATGCGGCGGGGTTGGCTTTTTTTTCCCCAGGCAGTTGGCTGCTTTTTCAAGAAAATAATCCAACAGAACCGGCAGGTCCTCCGGCCGCTCCCGAAGCGGCGGGATTTGCAGTCGGTGTCCGCAGAGCCGGTAGTAAAGGTCTTTGCGGAATCGACCGGAATTGCGGGCGGCCTCCAGGTCTTGATTGGTCGCCACCACGATACGGGCATCCGATCGTTTGGCCAAATCGGAACCTAATGGCAGATATTCACCCTCCTGGAGCAACCGCAGGAGCTTCACCTGGGACACGGCGCTGAGATCGCCGATTTCGTCCAGGAAAAGCGTCCCGCCGGCCGCCTGCTCCAGAAGGCCGGACCGGCCTTCCATGGCGCCGGTAAAGGCGCCCCGCTTGTGGCCGAACAGGGTATCGGCGAACACGTGGTCGTCCAACCCGGCAACGTTGACCGGTGTGAAGGCTCCCTTGCGGTTGCTTAAGGTGTGCACGGCCCGCGCCACCAGCTCCTTGCCCACTCCGGTTTCTCCGGTGATCAGGACCGGCCGTGGGCTGGGCGCTACGGCCTCGATATATTGAAAGATGGATCGCATGGATGGGCTGGTGGTGACGATGTCTGCAAAGGCTTCGGGACGGCTCAGCCGGTCGGACAGGATGCGCGCCTTGAGCTGCTGGTTTTCACGGTGCAGCTCACGCAATTCGATGCCCCGCTTCACGCTGCTGACCAGCCGGCTTTTCTCAACCGGTTTGACGATGTAGTCGAAGGCGCCCTGCTTCATGCATTTGACGGCGGTTTCCACATCGTCTGCCCCCGTGACGATGATGACGGGCACATCCGGGTAGTCTGCGGTTACCTGCCGCAACAGATCTTCGCCGGATAGGTGGGGCATCCACAAATCGAGCAGCATGATCTCGATTTCCTGGCGGGCGAGTACGGGTATGACCTCGCGGCTGTCTTGGCAGCAGATGAAGTGATTCATGCCGGCGGAGCGCAGCGCCAGCTCGAAGCTGGTCAGAGCCTGGGACTCATCGTCGACCACCAGAACCGGCAACTCAGGAGCGGTTGTTTCTTTCATAGAAGACGTCCTTTCAAAGGCGAGGATTCGGGTTGCACGGCAGAGTGATTTCCACCGTGGTTCCTGAGCCGGGCTGAGACGTGAAGCGTATGGCCCCATGGTGTTCTTCGACGATTCGGGCGGAGATGGAAAGCCCCAGTCCGAGGCCGCCGGATTCCTGCTTGGTGGTGAAAAACGGCTCCCGAATGCGGGCCAGGTCCTCGGGCGATATTCCAGCGCCTTCGTCCTGAACGCGGATCACAACATGTTCACCGGTATCGGCGAGCGTAGTTGCAATGAGAATGCCCTGGGTCTTGTCCGCCAGCGCCTGGCAGGCGTTCTGAATCAGGTTGATGATCACCTGCTCAAGCCGTTGGAAGCTCCCCTGCACCGGCGGCAAGCTGGGGTCGCAGCGGACGGTGAAATGTGAGGTGGCGTTCTTGATCACGTTGGAAATCAATGAAAGCGCCGACTGAATGACCGCGTTGACGTCCACGCGCTGGGACAGGTCGGCGCCGTCCCCTCGCACATAGGTCTTGAGGTTGGCTACGATCTGCTTGATGCGGTCAGCGCCATCCGCAACGCCGGCCAGCAGTTTGGGCATGTGTTGCCGCAGGTCCGAATATTTCATGCCGCCCATCAGAAAATCGCCGTTTTCTTCATAATATTCTTCCAGGATCGGCAGTGCGTTATCCCAGGCATCCCGCAGGATGGGGGCGTTCAGCATAATGAAATTGGTGGGGTTGTTGATTTCGTGGGCCACACCTGAAACCAGGACCCCCAGGGCCGCCATCTTGCTGGCCTGCATCAGTTGCTGCTGGTGCAGCTTGGCCTGTTCCTCGGCTTTCTTGCGGTCGGTGATATCGCGCACGACCCCGCGGAACCCGCTGGCGACGCCCTTGCTGTCCCGGATCAGCGTTACGGAGGCTTCCACGATTTTCTTGGTGCCGTCCTTGGTGATGACCTCCCAATCGAACGCCTTGGTGGCTTCTCCGGTGTTGAAGACGCGCAGGAAGGTGTCGTAGACCCGTTTGTAGGCCTCCGTCGGCATGTAACGGCGGTTGTTCATCCCGATCAGTTCATCCCGGCCATAGCCGATGATCCCGCACAGGGAATCGTTGCAGAACATCATGTCGCCGTTCAGGTCGACCTCGTAGTAGCCTTCCTGGATGCTGTTCAGGATGGTCCGGTATTTTTCCTCGCTTTCGCGCAGATCCTCCTCGACGCGGATGCGGTCGATCACTTCCTGTTTGAGCGATTCCAGAGTGTCGCGCAGATCCGTACGTTGGGTCTCGGCCAGAGTAAAGGCCCTCAGCAGCCGGAAGGTCAGCAGAAACGCCTGTGACAAGATGAAGAAAAACAAACCGAAGGGCGCAAAAAAACCGGTACGGATGACCCGTTCGACGTGCAGGATGTCGTTGACGACCGCCAGGCACAACCCCATCAAGCCGATCATCAACACGAAAGCCTCCATTTGTCGACGGACCGGGTCGGACAGCAGCAATCCGAAGGTATAAACAAACAGGCCCAGCGTGAAGACATCGTAAGCGTGCAACGTATGGGTAAAGACGATGGGCGGCGTTACCAGGACCACCGCGGAGAAACCCAGCCCGATCATTAGAATCGCGCGAAGCAGATTCCGTGGGAGCTGGGGGAACAGGGACTTCAGGAAGAAGGCGAAGGCCGGGACCGCGAGGTAGTAGGAGAGGTATTCCAGCCGGATCAGCAAAACCCAACCGATGTTCGGCGCGAACTGCAGCAGGTGGCGCTCGTCGGTGGTGAGCAGCCTGAGCGCCACCAGCAGGCAGACGATCCCGAAATACAGGGTCGGCCGGAATTTTTGACGGACCGCAAAAAGGCTCAAGTGGTAAACGGCCATGCTGAATATGGCGCCGAGAATGAAAAAGTCGAAGCTGCGCTGTATCTCATTGAGCCGACGGATCTGGGTCTCCGATCCCAGCGTGATCAGATCCCACGGGCCGCCCCGACGGTGATGAAAATTGGACACTTGCAATAGGATTTCGACCTGGTCGGACTCGGGTTGGAACGCAACGATCGCCGGGAACTGGCGAGGGACGGTGGTCGCGGTGGCCGTCCCGGCCAATCCGGCCGAAACCGCCGGTTTTTGGTCGATGTAGATCGTGTAGGCGGTCGAGATTTCCTCGATTTTTAGGGCTAGAGGTACATCCGTGGGCTTCAAGAGGACGTTCAGACGGTAGGTGGCGTAGCCGGTCCCCGGCAGCTGGTGGCCTTCCAGCCGGTACCCGTTCCAGAATCCGGGCACATGGATGAAACCGGACGGAGGGGGAGGCGTTGCTTGCGAAAAATCAGCCGGCGATAAATGACGCTGCCAATAGAACTCCCATTCGCCGATAAGATCCGCCGGCCCGTTCGACTTGAAGTCCCAGGCCCTCAAATCGATCAGCCCGCGGTGCGCCTGGGGCGGTTTGGGGTCGGTCCATTTGCAGCCGGATGCGCAGAAAACCAAGACGCTGAGAAAAATTGGCGGGAGAACCTTTTTGAAGCGTTGAGCGCTCATTTTCGGCGGCCTCGATCGGGTTGAGTATGGCTCCGACGCTAGTGCAGCCACATCGCGGGGCTTGAGGGCCTAAGAGATCGCCGTGCGGTTAAAGATAACCGGGTTCGCACGCAGGGTTTTCGGATAGTAGTATGATAATGCCTGCACCCTGTCAACCTGCGCCTGTTGGACGATGGTTCCGTCCGGCGCCGCCAAGCCTTCATTTTCAACATGAGCGTTCACGAACCGAGCAGCATGGGCAGGGTGACGTCGGCATTGAACCCGACCGCCGCCACTTCATCGTGAATACCTCCTTCCTGTCGTTTGAAAGTAAATGGGGTTGCGGTTGCGGGTTTCGCAGGTTCAAGCCCGGAAAGGCTGTGACCGCAAATAATGCAACTCAAGTTGACAGCGCACTGCCGAAAGGTGCGGCGCAGCAGCCACGGCCGCCTTCAAGGCCGGTTGACGCTGCAACATCCGTTGCACCCTGATGCACCCTGCGCCCGCGATGCCGCCACGCGTGGAGAAGGCGATTGCCAATAGGCGTCTTTTCGATTATTTACTCATTTCGAAAACCCCATTACAAAGGACTCATCGACATGCAAAAGAACACCCAATGCGTCCACAGTGGCTCCCGTATCGATCCGGCTACTGGCGGGTTGAATACGCCGGTCTACCCTTCGTCCGCCTTCCGTTATCTGGACACGGCCGAGAACATCTATCCCCGGTACTACAATACGCCGAATCAAAAGAGCGTGGTCGCAAAGCTTTGCGATTTGGAGGGTGCCGAAGACGGGATTCTGTTCAGCTCGGGGATGGCGGCCGTCAGCGCGGTGATGATGGCGTACTTGAGCAGCGGCGATCACGCCGTCATCCAGAAAGACATCTATGGCGGGACCCACCATTTCGTAACCGCTGATTTCAAGCGTTTCGGCATTGAGTTCAGTTTCACGGGAAATGCGGCCCATGAGATCGAAGCCGCCGTCCAGCCTAACACCCGCCTGATTTACATTGAAACGCCGTCGAATCCGCTGCTGATGATCACCGATATCCAGGCGGTCGCCGAGATCGGTCGCCGTCGGGGCATCGTAACCGCGATCGACAACACCTTCGCCAGCCCCATCAACCAGAACCCCCTCAACCTCGGCATCGATGTCGTGATTCACAGCGGCACCAAATATCTTGGCGGCCACAGCGACCTGTGCTGCGGCGCAGCGCTCGGCCATACAAAGGACATCGGCCGGATCAAGAGCGCTGCGGTCAATCTCGGCGGCAGCCTCAACGCCCTGACCTGCTATCTGCTCGAGCGCAGCCTCAAAACCCTGGCGGTGCGCGTGGAGCGCCAAAATGCGAATGCCATGGCGATTGCGGAGTTTCTGGCACGCCACCCGGCCGTGCGCCGGGTCAACTATCCCGGACTCGAAAGCCATCCGGCCTATGCCGTCGCGCGCCGCCAGATGTGGGGCTTCGGAGGCATGCTCTCTTTCGAAGTGGATGAGCGCCACGCGACGTGCGAGCACTTTCTGCGCCGCCTGAAACTGGTCACACCGGCTCTGAGCCTGGGAGGGGTGGAAACCATCATCTGCGCGCCGGCTGCCACCTCCCACGTCAAGCTGACGCCCGCCGAACGCACTCAACTTGGCATCAGCGAAGGATTGTTGCGGCTGTCGGTCGGGATCGAGGACGCTGAAGACATCCTGGCGGACATCGCACAGGCGCTTTCACGTTAGAAACGGTTTACTATCCAGGCGATATCCATTATAAAACGTTGCTATGTCCATTGGGCCGAAGGGCGCATGCGATCACCTCAAACGACTCGCGAAAGGATGAACCATGGCCACCCAAACCACATCGATGAGCACCAGTGAATTCGCCAAGGCCGCCGGAGTTTCGGCCGCGAGCATTTCCAAACTCATCCGGGATGGAAATCAGAGGCTGTCCGCGCGTTGAAGGGGGCAGCTAAAGCCTCCCCATCCAAGCCGGCCCGCGGCAAGCAGGCGCCAGCCCCTGAACCTGAGCCGCTTCAAGCTGCCGCAACGCCTGCACCGGCGCCGGAAGAGAAAACCTACACGATCGCCGAGTTCGCTGCGATGACGTACTTGACTGAAAAGGGTGTGGCCGAGTGGCTGAAGACCGGAAGGATCAAGGGAATTCAAAAAGATAGCGGAGTGTGGCGGGTCCTGGAGTGTAACCTCCAGGTCCCCGATATCAGCCGGCTACTGAGAAAATAACACAGAATCCCAACCTGCGCGAGAGGATGTTCAGGCGGCTCTGCGCGCACAGGGAATCGATCCTGTGGAGGTTGAAGCCCGCGTGGCGAGCCTCACGGATGCTGAAATAGACCAGATCGCAAGCCGCCTGGATGAACTTCCCGCCGCCGGCGTACTGGGTTTCGTGATCCTGGTTCTGGTTATCGTTTTGTTCGTGTTCGTAATATTTAAGGTGGCC
>JALOPB010000079.1 GCA_025454115.1 Desulfobacterales bacterium
GCCGTCCACCAGGATACCACGGTTCAAGCCTCTAAAACCTACTTCTACCGGGCGCAGGCCTACACCGTTGACAACGTCTCTGCCTACACTTCCGAAATACCTGCTACCGCCGTATCGACCCCCTCCGGAAGCGGCGGCGGGGGAGGTGGGGGGTGTTTTTTAAGGAGCCTCCTGGCGGATTGAAGCAGTCTTATTTGACCGGTCGCCGGCTCCAACCGGTCAAGCCGAGAGCGATCACCACCAGCCCTAGGGCCACCAGTTCGTACAGCCGCAGGGGTTCATTCAGCAGCAGCGCGCTGCTGAAAACACCGATTGCGGGGATGCTGAGCGTGCTCAGGGCGGCGACGTTGGCAGGGAAGATCTGGACCACCCTGAAGAATGCCCAGTGACAGAAAATGATCGGCAGGAGAAGCACGAAGCCCAGGGTCAAGAGCGCTTTCAGCGAAATGTCCGTGACGGCGCCGGCCGGCTCCAGAAGCAAGGCGCCGAAGACAACTGGAATCCCTCCGATCAGCAGCTGCCAGCCCATCACCAGGGTGGCCGGCATGTGCCACTGAAAGAACTTGACCAGCACCGTCCCGGCTGCCCAGCAGAAAGCCGCTCCCAGCATGAACAGCGCTCCGGCAGGGGCAGCTCCCACCGCCCGGAGGTCCGGCCACAACAGCAGGAAGAGCCCGGCGAATCCAAACCCCAATGCCCACAGGCGCGCGGGTGTTATCTGTTCCCTGAGTATCAGGCGGCTGAGGAGAATGGCCCACATCGGCATGGTGTAGGCGATGATGGCCGCCCGCCCGGCCTGCATACTTGCGATTCCGTGAGCAGAGAGAATGTGCCAGCCGGTGATATTGACCAGCGCCGTTATCAGCAACGGCTTAAGATCCGTGAACGGAACCTTCAGGCGCGTTCCTCCCGCGCGGGCCAGGGCCAGAAGGCCCGACCCCCCCGCCAGAAGGCAGATTGTTCGGAAGGTCCAGGGCCGGACTTCGTTCAAGACGATCTTCATGGCCGGCCACCCCAGACCCCAAAACAGGCTGAGCAGGGCCAGCAATAAAAAGCCCTTGAGCGCCGAATCGGTCGTTGAAGCCAACGGGCTCCTTTCGTTCCTGAAAGTCAAATCCTTAACCCGTCGTTAGGATTTCGCTGACCTGGCGTACCGGGGTCACGTCAGTGAAATTGGGGATGTCGGCGCGCAGCGCGCCCGAGGACGCCGCTATCCCCTTTTCATATCCGTCGACGGTTTCGAAATACAGATTGCCGATGCAGATGTACGGTGCGGGCTGGCCAGCAGTTCCGGAAATGCCCTTGAGCACCTCCGTGCGCACCAGACCGAAGGGTTTCATGTGCGTCTTCACCAGGTCCATGTGTTTCGTGCAGTAATAGCCCGTATCAAACCGGGTGCCTTCCTGGTTCGGGTACATTACGCTGACCTTGAACATGATCGCATTTCCTTTCGGGTTCGACCCTGGCCGTGCCATGGCTCTGACAGCTCGCAAGGTGGGCCATCCGCGCAGGGTGATTTTTTTTATTGTTGGAGCCACCTTGATCCGGAATCCAAGAAAAATCAACCGGCCGGGCGTTCGAATTTCAGGGGCCGCCCCGTGAAGGGGCATTCAAACTCCAGACTCCAGGCCGTCAACCTTAAGCCCTCTTTGTTCTGGTTGTTCTGGCCGTATGCCGGATCTCCCATCACCGGAAAACCAGCGAGCGAGAAATGTCTTCGGATCTGGTGCCGGCGGCCCGTCTGCATCACCACATCGACCCGCGAGATGTCCGTTGCAGGATCATAACTCAACCGCGTAAACTCGGTGACCGCCGGTTTGCCGTCCAATGGCAGGTCGATCCGCCCAGCGCCCGGTCCGATCCGCCCCCGGACCTCGACGCGATAGCGCTTGATGATCCGGCGCGTGGCGAAAAGCCGTGAAAGGGAAGCGGCGGCCGCGCGGTCGTGGGCGATGATCGCCAGGCCGCTGGCTTCACGGTCCAGCCGGTGGACCAGAAAGGCCCCGCGCCGGGGTCGCAGAAAAATTTCGACCTGGCGCAGCAGTGAACAGTGGTCTCCGAAACGGGTGCCCTGGGCCAGCAGGCCGGCGGGCTTGAACCAGATACTGAAGCGGCCCGCGTCATGCCGGCATTCGGCGTCGGGAGGAACGCTCGCAAGCAGTTCAGCATCGTAATAGAGCCCCAGGACGTCGCCGGGTTGCGGCAGGGTTTGCGCCCGTCGCAGCCGTCGTTCGCCGGCCTCGGCGCGTTTCAACCAGACGGCTCCCTTTTGCATCGCATTTTTGACCCGAAGCTTCGAAAGTCCGGCCGTCTGCGCTAAGATTGCACAAACCGTGCGGGATTCACCGGGATCCACCCGGACGTGAACTCGCAGCGGTGTCATGCGTCCCCGCCGCTGTTCTCGGGAATCCGGTAGCGTCGGCCCCCGATTAGAATGAAATAGCCCTCATTCGTAAAATCCATTGTCTCCGCCAGTCGCATCAAGGCGCGCTCCGAGAATTTGACCCGTTCATCGCCGGCCGTTAGATAGAGACTGTCCTCGGCGATGAAAAGCTGGGCGGGGTCCAACACAAGCTGGCGGCGGGTGTTGAGATGGAGTGTTATTTCTGCGCCGAGAACGACATCCACCACGAACAGGGCCGTGTCCTCATAAGGGAAATATACCTTCTCGATGCAATGCTCGTGTTCCTGACAGACGAAATAGCCCTCCGCATCACGTCGGATCGCCGCATGGAAATAATCGCTGATCCGGCGGTTGCGAAAGACGCCGAACTGGTTGCACCAGCGGCCGCGGCGATCCAGTCGAAAGACAGCATTTTCGCGGCGGATCACGATTTCGGAAGGTCGGGTCGGCATCAATTTTCCGGCGTCTAGTAGCGGCCCTGTTTGCGGGGTTTTTTCCATAGGCGTTTACCCATGGATTCGATGTGGTAGGCGGCCTGAAAAATGGCATTCAGGCTGACGGGCGGCAGCTCTTGGTCTTCTTTGAGGCATTCGGATAGAAAGTGATCGGAGATCATCGCCAGCCCCTTGCGGCGGCAGACCAGATGGGCAACGGCGGCAGCTTCGATTTCGATTCGATTGAAATCGAGATCCTTGCGGTCGGGCCACCAAGCGTCGCTGTCGATACCCAGATGTCCGCAAAAAATGCGGGCCAGCTCCAAAATGAGAGCCGCACATTTCGCCTCCACGCCGGCGTCAGCCGAATGGCTCGCTCGGTGGAAGGACCGATCCCTGCGTCTTCGCGCACGGCCAGGCGCTGGATGGCGCAGTTGTGCAGAACGGTGTCAAGCAGACGGACCGGGCGCCCGGCGGGGCCTGCCGCCGGGAAGACGACCGGAGTCATCGGCGGGCCTTCTGTGTCGCGGACGTCAAATACAAACAACACCGGCGACATCGGAGCAAGAATGACGATCGGCCGCGCTCCGGGCAATAGACGTCGCTGGTATTTCCGGGCCCACATCCTGGCCGTGGCCACGCGCGTGGCGGCGGGGTCTTGCACGTGGATGAGAAATGCGTTGAGCGGCGAATAGGCCGGCAGCCGCGCAATGAATTCGAGCAGTTCGAGGAAGCTGCAACGGCTGCGCCAGCGGCGGTTGCAACGAAAAAGTTCATCGACCGGACCGAAATCCGATTCGCCGGGCATCGGTCCGGCAGCGGCTAGACCTTCGGCCATCCGGCCATCCGGGATCTGAAAGAGGCTCAGCTGCTCGGTCATGGATTCCATCATGCGCTGGCCCGCAGACGGCGACATCCGCAGGGCAGAGAATTCCCGTACGTTAATCGACATGTTCCAGTCAAGTCAAGCGATTTGACAACCTCGGCGGCAATGCTAACTTTCGTCACCTGATCGCAAAACCAAAAGAAACCGGTGACTTTATCCGGCAGTTACCAAAATTCAACAAAGGAGAGAAGATAATGATCGGAAAGAAGCTGAACGATGCCATCAATGCACAGATCAAAAACGAGCTGGAATCTTACTACATCTACCTGTCGATGTCGGCTTATTTCCATTCCAAGTCGTTAGACGGAATGGGGCACTGGATGCGGGTGCAGGCTCATGAGGAGCTGACCCATGCCATGAAATTTTTCAACCATCTGATCGACCGCGGCGGCAAGGTGGTTCTTAAAGACCTCAAACAGCTCAAGACGGATTGGAAATCGCCGCTCGATGCCTTCCAGGACGCCTATAAGCACGAGCAGTTCATCTCGGGAACCATCAATAAGCTGACCGCCATCGTGCGGCAGGAGAAAGAATATGCCACCGAGCCCCTGCTGGCCTGGTTCGCTGATGAACAGGTCGAGGAAGAGGCCAATGCCGGCAAGATCGCGGAGCAGCTATCCATGGTGGGCAGCGACAAATCCGGGCTTTTAATGCTGGACCGAGAGCTCGCCGCACGGGCCTATCCGCCAGGAAGCCCCCTCAATCCGGTCATCGTCGCTGGCGCCGCCGGTTAGTCGTTGCCATGCAAGGGGGGGACCCCGAAAGCAAGCTCTTCTCCAGCCGCTCCTGATTATGAATGGCGGGAGGCGCCCCGGTGCCGGTGCCTCCCCCTCCCTGCCATTCAGGGCACGATGATTCGGGATTCCGGCGTCTGGATGATAGGAGCGGCTTTCTCTTGCCTCATTTTATCGGCTTCTTCGATGATTTTATCGGCTTCTTCGATGAGCTGCGTCATCGCCTGTTGCATGGCCTCGGGAAAGCGCTTGAACGCCTGAGCAAGCTCCTTGGCCGGGATGACATTCTGGATCGGCAGAGGCCCATGGGGCGTATAGACGCTGGTTTGCCCCAGGAAGAGAATCTTGCGTCCCTTGTCCACGGAGCCGTCCGGGAGTACGGGAGTGAACCGTTTCACGGTTCCGGACTTCAAGTCCGTGAACGTCTCCTCCAAGTATAAATTGGACCGATCCATGGCGAATTCAATGGTGTGCTCCATGCCTTCATTCGGGGGGCTGTCGACCATGATTGTTTCCTTAGCTCAATAGGGGAATTCTTGCGCCAGCGCTTAAACGGCCACCACCCTAACAGATCAAAGCGGGATAGACAACAGACTCCGATGGCCACCATTCAAATTGGCCGTCTGGGTGAAAGCAACGGTTCGTTGCGATAACCATGAGACCATCCGATCGCCAAACCGACTCAACCGACAGACAAGGAGGCTATGATATGGCAAAGCGTGTCGTGATCGATTCCGAAGAGTGCGTGGGCTGCCAGACGTGCGTGGAGTTGTGCCCGGATGTCTTCGCCTTCAACGAAGCTGCGGAGAAGGCCGAAGTCATCAAGGAAGAGGGCGGGCCGGAAGATTGCATCGAAGAGGCCATGAGCTCCTGCCCGGTGGAATGCATCAAATGGGAAGAGGACTGACTTTTTTTTTCAACGCAAGGCGCATCGTCGCCGATGACGCCAGGCTGCCGATTGGCAGGCTGGCAGCTCCAATGAGGCATCCTGGCACGCCGGCGTTTAGGGAAGCGATGCCGGTCGCCGAGGCCGTGAGCAGGAAAACCGCGTGGCCGCAGAGCACGATCAGCGGTTTCTTCCGCCACGTTGCCAGCCCTTCGCTTTGAGCTCGCAAGGCTACGGCCAAAGGCAACAGCACCAGGACTGACGCCGTTTGTCGAATCCATTCCAGATCATTCGGATTCAAATTCTGAAGCCGCACGTAATAGAACTCCGCCGGGCCCGGCAGGATGAACACGAGCGGCAGCAGCCCCAATAGAAAACCCGCGGCGACGGCGAAGCGGAGCGTCTGACGCCGATGTCGATCGGCCGGCGGGAACGCGAGCACGATGGTCTGCAGTCGAGTGCCGGCGAAGGCCACCGGGCTTGCCAGGCCGAGGGCCAGATAATAAACCGGGAGCATCCGCTCGGGTTCGGGGGCTCGCGCGATGATTCCCGCCAGGAGAATGGTGGACAGCGACAGGAAATAACCTCCGATCGTTAGGGGCAGCGTAAACAGAAAGAGCTCTCCCAATCGGGGGGCGTTTAGGGGATCGCGAGGTTGGCTCTTTATAAATGGTCGTGCAAACGCCCATGATACCATCGCTTCGATGCCGACCGGCACCGTTAGGGCAACCACGGCCCATATGGGCCCGACCCAGCCGACCAGACAAAACAAGGGGGAAAGAAGGGCTGTGAGCGCCACCCGACCCACAGTGGCCAGGCTGGCGATTCCCGTGGCCTGACCCAGATACATGACGACAAAGTACGGGATGCGCGAAAAGAACAGCATCTGAAGGGGGATGCTGGCCAGAAGCGAAATTTGGGCCGGCGCTTCGATCGATGGGGGCAGGCCAATCAAGCGGCCAAACAGCAGGTGTGAAATCCCGGGAATGCAGAACAACCCCTGGGCCGCCGAAGCGCAGATACCGGCTGTAATGGAAACCCGGTAGAATTGACGGTAGCCCTCGCGGGTGCGCGCGAACACCATGCCGGTTGGAACCAGGCTGATGGCGAACATGCCGAGGAAGAAGAGCACCGTGTTGGACTGAGCTAGACCTGCTAAGTCCAACGGCCCACCGGGACCGCGGGTGGCCACCATGGCCACCAGCGGGTAGCACAGCGACTGGGAGGCCGCCTGAATCGCCAATGGAAGGAAAAACCGTGTCAGGCGCCGCAGATTGGGTGGATCTGGGCCGGCCTCTGTATTGTTGGGTGGCTTTGAATTCGTCATGATTGCGGCCACCCGTCCTCCCGCCCGGGCTTCGAAGGCGTCTCCAGGTGAACCGCTCCTCCTCGGCCAGTGAGACGTGTTGGATCCAAGGAGCCGCGTCTTCTATAGCCGATCATCGAGGTCGCCGTCGTTGAAATCGCCCACCATGTGCACTTCACGTTCCAGCCGGATGCCGAACCGGTCGAACACCCGTTTCTCAATTCGACGGATCAGGCGATAGACGTCCGTTGCCGCCGCGTCGGCGACGTTGAGAATGAAACCGGCATGCTTGAGGCTGATTTCCGCTCCTCCGATCCGCTCGCCCTTTAAGCCGGATGCTTCGATGAGGGCCCCGGCATAGTAACCGGGAGGGCGTTTGAAAACGCTGCCGCAGGAAGGATGCTCGAGGGGTTGCTTGCTCTTGCGAAGTGCCAGGATATCATCGATCCGGGCGCGGAGCAATGCCGCGGACTCGGTCTGAAAGTGGAACCTGGCCGATGTGATGATTATTTTTTCCAGTTGCGGCGCACGCCGGTAGCCGAAGGCAATGTCCTTCCGCTCGATCCGACAAGGCGATCCGTCGGCTGTGAAACCGGCGACGGCGGCCGTGATCGCTTCGATTTCACGGCCGAAGGCGCCCGCATTCATGCGCAGCGCCCCGCCGACCCCTCCCGGAATGCCGGCCATCTGCTCCATCCCGGCCAGTCCTCGTTCGACGGCTGCCCGAATCACGTCCATCAAGAGGGTGCCGGCGCCGACCTCGGCTTGCACGCCGGAAAACTGCAGTTGGCTCAGATTATCGCCAATGTAAAGCGTGACTCCGGGCCAGCCCCGGTCGGAGACCAATAGGTTGGTGCCGCGGCCGAGGACGAACAGCGGGGCAGCAGTCGTCCGGACAGCCTCCAGAACACCGCGTACGCCATCCTCTGAGCCGGGCGCCACCCAGATGGCGGTCGGCCCGCCGATCCGATAGGACGTGTAGGGAGCCAACGGCTTGTCGATCGCGACATCGCCCGGTGCGACGGCAGATAGGCGGGATGCCAGGTCTTTGAGATCCTTCTGGGTGAGGCTCGCGGTCATTTGGCTTCAATCGGAGGCATTTGGACATAGTTCGGTGCACATGATCATTCCGGCGCATGCCTGTGGCTGTAAACCATAAAAAAAGCTGAAAAGCAATTTGTTGCCATACCTCGAACCCCGCGTTTCCGCCGGTCTAAAGTTTCAGCGCCGCTCCGCCGATACCATCATAAACCGAAAAATGGAGACCGTCGCATGCAGGCCGAAGAGCTCATGAACGTCATCAACGAATGTGACGTCCTTCGCGATGATATCGACGACATCCGGGACAGGGTGCCGCTGACCCCAACCGAGGGAAATAAGTTGAATCAAGCCGTTTCTTGTTTGGACAAAGCCAAATCCATCCTGTCCGGACTATTTCCGACCATCAAGTCCCTGAACGAAGATGTTCGGGAAGAACTGCAAGGCGAGTTGGGCGATTCCGAATGAAATTGATTTGAGCGATGGATACCTCGCTCACTTATAACCAGGGACGCCTTGCGTTCCGGTGATGTCCGTCGAATCGGTTTATCGGAAAAGCGACCGATGGCCGATACCACGACAGCCAGCATCCTCCACCTTTCGCGTTGATCTCCTCGGCAGAACACCTCGCGTCATGAACCCTCAGCGGCAAAGGGTCCTCCAACCCTTTCTCCGGGCCGGATCGGGATCTTGCCAGACCGGTGCGTTTGCTGGTAGCATGGCCGCATGCAGGCGTTAATGGAATTCAGGACCGCGCGGACTTGGACCGGACCGGTTTTGGCGCTGGCGGCGCTGTTGGCCCTGATCGCTTCCGAGATGAAGCTGAACTGGGCCGAGCGCCTCGTCGGCTCTTATTTGGCCGCGGTTAATGATGACCGGCCCGAGTCCGGTGCCATTTGGGAAAAAGGCCGCAAGACCCAGACCGCGCGCCTGGCGGTCGATAAACTGGCCGCCGACCGTGAGGCACACCAGCGCATGGCCCGCAATGCCGGGACGTTGAACGAGATCATCGCTTCGCTCGTCCCCGGGCAGGGCGTCATGCTTTCCGCCGAGCACTTTCGAGAACTCTATCTGAGGATACCCTCCGGGATCGCCGCTGAAATGATCTCCCCCTTCGAGCTGCTGCGGTTCGCCAGTGAAAAGCGCTGGACCCGGGCCTATCTCGAAAAATCAGCCGACGGTCTCATGGTGTACCTGCTGGAGCCGAACAATCATGTGCTGCGCCAGGTTCGGGTTGCCGCCGGCACGCTCGCTCTGATGGCCCGCAGAAGCGATATGACCAGCCAGTCCCTGGAGGACTTGGCAAGTTTCCAGAATCGGATTTATCCCGCCGAACGTTTTTTCGCGGTGCTGGCCTCACTGCCGGAGGAAGACCGCCGCGGCCTCATCGCCCAGCCGGAGCGGCTGTTGGATGTTTCCGGGCAGATTACTCGTGTGGGCATTTCCGACGAAGCGCTGTCCGGGTTTGTCGACATGGGCGTGGAGGTCCAAACGGGGGTTCAGCGCCGCGTTCTTTTGCTTCAGGGTCAAGATTGGGCAGTCTGGCGGCTGCGCTCGCTTTTGGAAGGCACGTCCACCGGATCGCGTGGCGGCCAGCGTTGACAGGAGGCACATTCCGCACCATGACGGTCTGGTTTTCCTGGCTCAGGGCCGTTTGCTATGCCGGTTTGCTGGTGTTCGGCCTCGCGGCGGCAGGACTCCTGATTTTTTTCTTTGCCACCGTGCCGGACCTGCCGCAGGTGCCGGACCCCTTAAGCCGCATCATCGAAACCCCTCCGACGGAAATATACGCCGCCACCGGCGAGCGCATCATGCTCATCGGGGGGCGGGAGACCGTGCCGTTGAATCGCGTCTCGCCCTTTTTTATCCAGGCGGTCATCGCCACCGAAGATCACCGATTTTGGGAACACCACGGCATCGACCACCTGCGGATCGTGAAAGCCTTCTGGGTCAATCTGTTTCGCAGCGGACGGGTTGAAGGGGCTTCCACCATCACCCAGCAGCTGGCCAAGAATCTTTTCTTTTCTTTTCAGCGTACTTACCAGCGTAAATTCCGCGAGCTGTCCGTTGCCTTGCAGATTGAGGCGCGCTACGACAAGAACGAGATCCTCGAGGCCTACATCAACCAAATCGCCTTCGGAGTAGGCGCTCACGGCATCGAGCAGGCGTCACGGGTTTTTTTCGGCAAACCGGCCTTGCAGCTCAGCCTGCCGGAGGCCGCTCTTCTGGCGGGCCTGCCGAAATCCCCGACCCGTTACAATCCGTTTCGAAATTTCGAGCGCGCCCGGGACCGGCAGAGAGTCGTTCTGGGACGCATGGCGGCCGTCGGCTATATTTCTGCCGATGAGGCCGAAAGAGCTTACCAAAGCCGTCTGCTGCTTCGAACGCCAGGAGATACGACACCCTCGGGCAGTTATTTTATCGATGTCGTGCTGAAAGACCTCGAAGAGCGATACGGGAGTGACGTCGTCCACCATGCCGGGCTGAAAGTTTTTACCACGTTAGATCCTCAACTGCAGGCCTGGGCTGTGGAATCGGTTCAAAGCGGGTTGACCAACCTCGACCAGAGCCTCCGGGTCCCGGCGGCGGTCGGCGGCGATGCCAGCACCCACCCACAAGGCGCGCTGGTGGCCGTGGAGGCGCATTCGGGTGCGGTGCGGGCATTGGTGGGGGGCAGGGACTATGCCGAGACCGAATTCAACCGCGCGTTGCAGAACAATCGCCAGCCGGGTTCGGGATTCAAACCGTTTCTCTATTATGCGGCGCTTGAAAAAGCCGGTTTGAGCCCGGCGGCAGTGTTCGTGGACCGCAAGGTGGCCATCCCCATTCCGGGCCAGCCGCCCTGGACCCCGCGGAACTTCAGCGGCGAATACGAGGGCCCGATGATCCTCAAGCGTGCGCTGGCGCACAGCGTGAACTCGATTGCAGCACAGCTGGTGGAGCGAATCAGCCCCAAGGCCGTCATCGACGCGGCCCGGCGATGCGGAATCAAGAGTCCGCTGGCGTCAGTACCTTCTGTCGCGCTGGGCACGTCAGGGGTCAGCCCATTGGAAATGGCGGCCGCCTTCGCCAGCCTGGCAACCGGCGGTATCCAGCACGATCCCTTCTGGATCCGTCGCGTCGAAGATTCCTCCGGCCGGATTCTGGAGGAGCGCATCTTAAGCGGTCGACGGACGTTGGATGCTGCCATCGTCTTCCAGCTGGTGGACATGATGCGGGCGGTTCTCGACGAGGGTACGGCAACTCGGGTGCGGCAGCTCGGATTCCAGCTGCCCGCCGCCGGGAAGACCGGAACCACCGACGACTTCAATGATGCCTGGTTCACCGGGTTCACGCCGACCCTGAGCGTGTGCGTGTGGGTCGGGTTTGATCGCGGAACGAGCATGCGGGATGCCCAGGGGCGCGGAATCACCGGCGCCCGGGGGGCCGTCCCCATATGGGCGGAGTTCATGCGCCGGGCCACCGAAGGTGCTCCGCGTCGGGAGTTCGTGGTGCCATCCGGCATCCGGTTCGTTCAGGTGAACCCGGTGAACGGGCATCCGGTCATGCCCTGGGGCCCCCGAGGCATGGAGGTCGCCTTGCGGGAGGGGCAGCTGGGTGCATTCGTTCCGGTCTCCGATGGACGCGAACCGAGCCCTACCGGCGGCGGAAAATGAGTGGAGGTCACGCGATGATGATTCATTTCCTGCGCCGCGCGTCGCTTTGCCTCTGGATCAGCCTGTTGATCTCCGGCTTGGGCAGCTTTTGGATGCTGGCGATTCTCCGTCCGGCGGTCGGGGCGGAACCGACGGCGTTGCTGGTCGCCGGTTTGCTGATGACGATGTTGGTCGCCGTTGGCTGGGCGACCAATCGGCTGGGATTGGGACGAGTGCAGCGACTGATGCGCCAGGCGGACCGGGCGGAGCGCGAGGGGCGGCGGGCAGACGCTGAGCGGGCATTCCAGAGCGCGCTGAGAATGCTCGACAGCTTCCTGGTTTCGCTGCGTACCCGGCAGCGGACCCTGCCGCTGCTGGCCGGCCGGATGGCTCGGTACTATCTGTCGGAAAACCATTTGAGCGCGGACGCCGAGGATTTTATCATCCGGTATTTGTGGGGCCATCCTCGGGATGAAGACGTCGCCGAGCAGTGGGTGCGACATGCTGAAGCGCACGGCGGGCTGCGGGAAGAGCACCAGGACCTGGCCGACCGACTGGGAAACGCTTACCCCCGCCATCCGGTCATTCAGCGTGCGGTGGCCCGGCTCTGCCTGGCCTCGGAGCGCACCGACTACCCGGCGCTTCAAGCCTATCGTCGGGTGTGCGCCGAGGAGGGGCGGATCCCGCCCGAATTTTGTGCGGACCTGTCTCGATTGTTCGGCAAAGACGATCGGTCCGGCGACTGGATGCGGCAGGCTTTGCGGCAAGGCGGGGCGGTATCCCCGGCGCCGGCCGAAGCCGTGATCGCAAGGATTCCGCAGCCTTCACGCACCTCCGGACCACCGGAACCCTCGGTTAGACCAGCAATGCCATCGGTGCCGGACGAAGAGGACGCCGTATTCCGCTTGACGGGAGCAATCGATGGAATCGACGAAGACGAGGAGGACGCACGGGTATCGATGCTCACCAAACCTCGGCGCAGAGCGGCGTGGCTGGACGACCGGGTTCGGCAGGTTGTCGCCGCCTGGGAGATCCTCCGCGAGCCGCTCCGGCGCTGGAGTGCTGACGGAGCGGGTTGGGTGCACGGCATCCGCCGAGATCCGCGCATCCGTCGGGCGCTGGCGATGCTCTTCATCTTGGGCATCAGCGTCACTGGCGGCTGGCTGGCCCTGGACGGGGTCGACGTTTTCGAGCCCTCGCCGACTGAAACCGCCAGCGCGGAGTTTTCCCTTGCTCCCGTCTCCGCGACACCCGATCCGTTCGCGTTGCAAGTCGCGGCCTATCTGAAGCAGGACAACGCGCTGAAGCTGGTGGACGATCTCAAGAAGAAGGGACTCAAGGCCTACTGGATTGAAACCACGAGCAGCGGAAAAACCTGGTACCAGGTGCGCATCGCCCATTTCCCAGACCCGCAATCCGCGCGCGAGTTCGGCCGCAACCTCAAGTCGAAGGGCATCATCGACGATTTCTACGTGACTAGCGCCAGCCGCTGAAGAAGAATGATCACTCCGCCAATGAATTGCATGACCGCATGGGGTATTTTCTTGCTGGTGTCATAAGCCGAAGGACAGCTTAAAGCGCGGTGCGGCTAAGCACGGGATGGGTCGCACTGCCGCACATAGGCCGCCAGCCGGCCGGCAAACTCCGATTCCGTCTGAATGGATTCGTACGGAACGGCGAGTTGGTTCAGGTGCTGAAGGATCAGCGCATCGCCGGCGGGGAGCCCGCAGGGAAGCACCCCGGCAAAGAAAAACCCAAGCTCCTCGAAACGATTTGCGAAATGGGCGGTTGCCGGATCCGACAGGTCAAGCAGCAGATGGATCGCGTCCCATTTCTGACGGCACAGCGCCCGGGTCTGCTCGCGAAGAAGCTCCACGACGTTGCGGCCGTAGCGGTCGATTCGAATCCGAGCGAGATTCAAAGAGCGGCTGAGCTTAACGGTGACCGCGGCCTGCGCGGCGGCCGGCCGGCCGGCTTCCGGCGGCGGCGTGCGCAAATCCGGAGCATGCTCGAGGATGGCAAAGATCTCGGCGATCATCGTGCGGTGCGAGAGCGGTGAATAGACCGGCGTCGAGGCGGGCGTTTTCAAATACCGGAACTGAACCAGCATGCTGCCCCGGTCTCCCGGTCTTCCGCCCAGGCCCTTGAAATCGGCTGTGGCCGGTATCAGGCCTAAAAACAGGGCGCAATCCCGGAGCCCGAACTGAAGTGCCGTCTTCTGGGAATAGGGATGGGTGGTCACGGCCTCACCAAAAATTCCGGTGAGTCCTTGGCCGCGGGCGGCGTCGATCAGGTACTCCGTCAGCCGGGCAAAGCATCCCTGAGAACGAAACCGTGGCTTGACGACGCCTTGGGCTATTTCCGCGATCCGAGGATTATCCTCCCAGCGTTTCAGCGAGCAATGCCCGGCAATTTCGTGATTTTCGGCAACGGCGACTGCTGAGAAAATGTCCCCGCGACGGTTGAGCTCGGCGATTTTTTCCGGATAGTAAACGTAATCATGGGGATAGGAGTAACCGTAAGCCTTGTAAACCGCTTTGGACACTTCATGGGCTTCGGAGGGATTCAGGCGGCGGACGGTGCAGTGAATCTCGGCATGCGGATCCGTGCGTTCCGAATCCGACACCTCGCGTGAATCCCATGCGCAGTCCACCGCGCCATCCGTGATGGACGGGTCGGGCAGGTGTTTGGTTAGAACGATTTCTTTGCCCTCCCGTCCGCGATTGTGGAAGCGGACCTCATCGAAATAGGCCTTCAGTCCATAGAGCGGATGGTCGGCACCGGCATCTCCGCTGCCGAAGTCCGCCGGGCTGAGGGGCAGGCCTTGGTCGCGGAGGGATAGCCTCAGCCCGGCCGGAATCCGCTCGCTGACCAGCTCGACCGATGTCCGTTCATTCGGCTCGAAGGAGTAACGCAACAGGGTGGTGAGTGTCCGGTGCAGGCTCGCGGCGATGTTCTGCGCCTGGTGGGCGTCGAACCCGATTTGACTGGCGACCGCGGCGACGTAACGGCAGGCGGGCTCTATGTAGAAGGGATCATTCGGAATGAAGAGCGTTGATGGTGCGCACCCCGATGGAGCTGTTTCTTCGGGCGTAACAGGGAGCGATCGGCGTGTATTCATGAATGGATAGACGGCATCGGCCAGCGTTGGGGCGCGCCGCCGGTCAGCCCGTCTCTGAATTTTTTATCCCGTGAATAGGGTGCGGCTAGCTCAGGCGGTCCGGATTGATGGTCAGCACAGGAACCGGGGAATGTCTCACGACCTTGGTGGCGACACTGCCGAACAGGGAGTATTCCAATCCCTTGCGGCCGTGGGTTCCCATGACGATCAGATCCGCCTTCTCCTCGCCAGCCGACTTGATGATTTCTTCGGCCGGATCCCCGGATACCACTCGTTTCTCAGCCCTCGTTCGGGCGTCGGGGATGTCGAGGCAGAACTCGATCAGGGATTTCCGGGCATGCTCTTCGACTTCTTTCTGCTCCAGGTCCAACCGCTTATGGGGCATGTAAAGGCCGGCCCATTGGCGCAGGTCCTGCACGACATGGAGAATGCAGAGCTGGCTGCCGAACGTATCCGCCAGCCCCAGCGCGAACTTCAAGATTTTTACCGAATGTTGGGTCAAATCGCAGGGAAACAGGATTTTCTTGATCGCCACCATCGCCAAGCCCCTCCTTCCCTTTTCAGGCAGGTATGAACTCAACAAAGATTGTGGGACCAGAATTTTTTGGGCCTTTTTCTGGCAGCAGGGGCAGGAGATGCTTTCCGTCCCCATGTCGACCCAACGCTCGGTGACGGTTCCCTTTGAGCATTCGAATTCGTAAATCGGCATACGTGTTCTCTCCATTCGGACGATCTATATACCAGTTTACCTCATTCCGTGCGATTGTCAAGATTCCAATGCATCCTGGGCTTTCATGGGCAGCTTGAAGCCGAAGTTCCAAGCAGCGCATCCCCAGCGGCGTCTGCCTCTTGACAGTCGACGGCGTGCCTATGTAAATCCGGTCCAGGGAGGGGACATGATGGTTGTGGCCGCACCCAGCGTCCAGCACCTGCGACAGCCGTCGGGACGGCCGGAGGAAGCGCCTTCTCCGACGCCTGGAATCGAAGCCGCTTCCAAGCAGGCGCCGCATGAGGAGAATTATCTCCTCTGCCGAGCCTGCCTGCATCCGATCGTACGGCCGGCCGACCGCATCAGCGTTCAGGGCCGGCATATGCATACCTTCGCCAACCCACACGGAATCGTGTTCGAAATCGGTTGCTTTCAAAACGCTCCGGGATGCGGGGTAATCGGTCCGGCCTCGGATGAATTTACCTGGTTTCCAGGACACCGCTGGCGGGTGTGCATTTGCGCCGCATGCCTGGCTCATCTGGGGTGGCTTTTTACGGCATCGGGTGGCGATGCCTTTCACGGATTGATCCTCGATCGGCTGATCGAGCCTTACCCGTAAGGGCAAAGGGATAGAAGGCAGATCGCATCGGGCCGAGCGCACCGAGCAACGCCAAGATATCCATGAAGTTACCCTGTGCCCGGCGTCTGGTTTCGCGCCAGCCGGCGATAGATCTCCAGCGCCTGCCCGCGGGAATGCTCGATAGAACCGGAATTGTCGATCACATGCGTCGCCAGAGCCCTTTTAGATTCGATCGGCATTTGGGCCCGGATGCGGGCGATGGCCTCGGGCTCGGTCAGTCCGTCGCGGGCCATGAGGCGTGCGATCTGAAGATGCTCCGGCGCATAGACGACGATGACCGCACCCAGTCCCGGCTGCATGCCGGCCTCAAACAGCAGTGGAATGTCCAAGATGATCAGGGCGTCCGGTTCCTGCCGTCCGATCAGGGCCACCCTCCGGTCGACCTCCTGCTTGACCTGCGGGTGGACGATGCGTTCCAGCGCCCGTTGCTCGGACGAATCATTGAAGACGATGGCCGCCAACCGCTTGCGATCGATTTCTCCATCGCCGAACAGGATGTCTGTACCGAAATGCGCCACGATGTCCCGGTAGGCGGGAGAACCCTTCCGGACGGTTTCACGTGCGATCCGGTCGGCGTCGATCAGGCGCGCGCCCGCTTCTTCGAAAATGGCGGCGACCGTCGATTTTCCCGTGGCGATACCGCCCGTCAGTCCTGCGACGAGCATGCGTCATCCTCCAGCGTAGTCAGTGAAGTCGATTCCGTCCCGGTTTTAAAAAGGATTAGTCGAGGCCGGCTCCCTTGTCAATGGGCGTTGCCCACCTTGAATTGTCGTTTCAAGGCCTTAGCTTCACCTCTAAAGATCGTGCGCGGTTGATGGCCGATCAATGAAGGTCAAACCGTCAAGGAGGTGAATTCGATGGCCGAAGATAAGCTGAAAATGGCCGCCGACGTGTGCTCTTACGTGAACGAGGACGACCATCATGTTTATTTGGAAATCTGTGTCCCGGGGGTCAAAAAGCAGGCGATCAACCTGAAGATCCGGGACGACAGCTACAGTCTGCTCGCGCCGCGGGACGACTTCGATTATGTTTCCGCTGCGGCGTTCTGCTGCCCGGTAAATTCGAAGAAGGCCAAGGCATCCTATAAGGACGGGATGCTGAAGGTGGCGGTCCCGCTGAGAGACCCCATGGAAGGTGCCCACGTCGTTAAAATCCACTGACTCAAACCAGCCGTCGGGCGTACCATACCCGGCGGCTGGTTTGTATTACGCCAGCAATAACATATGTTCCATGCGGCCGAAAGCCCGACCCGCCGAAGCTCCGCTGAAGTTGGATCTGTCTGCTTGCCGGGGTACCAATTAGCGCCATAGCTCGCCTAAACAGCCGTTCCGGGTGGAGACCCGCCTGATCATCCGAGCGGTCTTCGAGCCAAAAAACACTTCTGAGCCAGCGTTTTCCCGCGATGCTTCCTTGAAAAAAAACTATTTGACAAGCAGCCGACTTCTTGACTAAAAGGGTCAGCAAACTTCCTGACCTAATCCATCGACAAAGAACCCTTTTGAACGCGGTTGAGTAATGCGCATGACGCCCATTACACCCAAAAAAAACCAGTACGCGTTGCGGGCGGTTTTTGAATTGGCCAAGCGTCGCGGAACAGGGCCCACCAAGATCTCGGATATCGCCGAGGCGCAATCAATTCCGATCCGCTTTCTGGAGGTGATTCTCAACAAGCTCAAGGGCAGCGGGATGATCGATGCCAAGCGCGGTTTCTACGGCGGTTATTATCTGACACGCACTCCGAAACAAATCCGGGTCGCTGATATCATGAATTTCATGCAGGACTCTCCGAAACAGGAAATGTGCGCGGCCTGCCAGGCCAATGCCAAATGTCCGTACGGCCACCGCTGTGCGTTCTCGGCGATGTGGAATCGGGTCAACCGCGCCGTTTTGCAGGTCTACAACGAAACTACCATCCAGGACTTGCTGGACAACGATCGACAGCTCCAGGGCAAGCATCGCAGCCCCCGCAAGCGACATCTCAAGACGCAACAAGGACGTTCACTATGATGAAGGAAAAATCGTTGTTTCGTCGGACTGGACTGGTCCTGACGTTAGTCGCCCTAATGCTGGTCCCTGCCATGATGAGCGTTCAGGGATCGGCTCCGTCCGCGCCGTCCAGCGATGATGCCGACAGGCCCAGGGCCGACATCATCCGAATCGACGGTCTGAAGCAGTTCGGCACGCTGGAGCGCCCCGCCGTGGTCTATTTGCACGAGAAGCACACCCAGGCCCTGTCCAAGAAGAACAAGGACTGCGCGACCTGCCATCTTCCCGACCAGAAGTACATGTCCACCAAGTTCAAGCGCCTGACGGACGTCTCCAAGATCGCGGTGATGGACATCTACCACGACAACTGCACCGCCTGCCACCGGCAGACGGCCGGCGCCGGCGAGAAAGCCGGGCCGGTGGTCTGCGCCGGCTGCCA
>JALOPB010000399.1 GCA_025454115.1 Desulfobacterales bacterium
ACGCGTCCATCTAAGGCGATGCACCCGTCTTCAGCCTCTTCCGGCCGCCCGTTCCGCTCCAGAACCTTGAACCAGGGCATGCCGCCGTGGCGAACCGTCTGCCCCATGTGGATTTCGTAACCGGCCCCCCGGACCTCTCCCCAGCTGAAACGCGTGCGCGTCGTGGTCTTGGGTGCCCGCAGAACCGTCTCAACGGGCAGCAGGCCGAGGCCGGCCGAAGAGCCGGGTGCGCCTTCATGACCCTCCGGGTCGTGAACCCACCGGCCCAGCATCTGATAACCGCCGCAGATCCCCAGCAGGCGGCCGTCGCGACGGTGAAAATCCAACAACGATAGGGCCCAGCCGGAAGCCTGCAGCCAGTCGAGATCATGGCGGGTGTTCTTCGACCCCGGCAGGATCGCCGCGCGGAATCCCTGCAGGGACTGGGGCTTTTCCAGGAAATGGACCTGCAGGCCTTCGACGGCGGACAGCGGCTCGAAGTCCGTGAAATTCGAAATATGCGGAAGGCGCACCACGGCGACGGACGTTCGATCGTCGGCTCCCGGCGGGAGGACCGTCGGCGGATTCTCGATCACCACGGAGTCCTCCGACTCGATCCGGAAGTGATCGAACCAGGGCAGGACGCCCAACACGGTTTTCCCGGTGCGCTGTTCGATCCAGCGCACGCCGTCGGCAAAAAGGGTCTTGTCGCCGCGGAAGCGGTTCACGATGACCCCGCGCACCATGCCGCGGTGGCGCAGTTCCAGGCACTCGAGCGTGCCGACGATCTGGCCGAAGACCCCGCCGCGGTGGATGTCCGCCACCAGCACGACCGCGGCCCCGGCCCGCTCCGCCATGCGCAGATTCACGATGTCGCCTGCCATGAGATTGACCTCGGCGCAGGAACCGGCGCCCTCCAGGATAACCAGCTCGTACGACCGGCGCAGGCGTTCCAGCGCTGCGGCGGCTTCATCGAACAGGAGCTCCCTGCGGTCATGGTAGTCGCGCGCGCTCTGGTTTCCGCGTGCCGTCCCCAGCAGCACGACCTGGCAGCCGACGTCGCTGGTCGGCTTCAGCAGGACGGGATTCATGTCGACATGCGGCGGTATCCGCGCAGCCTCGGCCTGAACGATCTGGGCGCGGCCCATTTCAAGCCCCTCCGGCGTCACGCCGGAGTTGTTGGACATGTTCTGGGCCTTGAACGGCGCCACCCGCACGCCACGCCGGCTGAAGATGCGGCAGAGGGCCGTGGTGACGATGCTCTTGCCCACATCCGAGCCGGTCCCCAGGACGGCCAGGCAGGGGGCGAGGCCGGGATTGCATGTGCAGGTTCGATTCATTTAACCCTGATGGCAGCTCCTACTTTTCTATTCCGACCCGGGCGGCGACACCGGCCTGATAGTAGTGCTTGACTGCTTTCATCTCGGTGACCAGGTCGGCCCGGGTGATGAGCTCCGGCGCTGCCTGGCGACCGGTCAATACCACCTCCACCCCCTCGGGCCGGGCCTGAACAACGTCCAGCAGATCCGCCGGCGAAAAAAGCCCGCAGGATGCAGCCACGTTGGCCTCATCCAGGATCACGAGATGATGGCGGCGGCCGGCGAAGATTTCCATGACACGTTCGATCCCGCGGCGAGCGGCGGCGACATCCTCGGAAGCGGGATTGCCGTGGATGAAGCGGCCCGTCCCGAACTGTTCGACGGTGATGCAGTCCGACAGCCGCTTGAGGGTTGTTATCTCCGCGTAGTCGCCGAGCTTCATGAACTGGGCGATGTAGACCTTGAGACCGCCACCGGCCGCCCGTATGGCCAATCCGATCGCCGCGGTGGTCTTGCCCTTGCCGTCGCCGGTGTAAATCTGCACATAACCTTTCATCCGAACCTCGCTCGAAATCGGTCCCCAGTCCCGAGAGCCAAACGCGAAGCGCTAACCGATTTCATACTTATCCGAATATCCGCGTGGAGTGAACATAAAATCCAAATACCGGTTCGATGCCCGGCTGCCGACGAACAGGGTGGTCTGCATGTCCACATGCGCCTCGTTCAGCGCCGCCAGCGGGACGATGTGCACGTCTTGATTCGGACGCATGGCACCGGTTACGACCCCGACCGGCGTGTCCGGACAGCGGTGCGCCTGGATGATTTTGCGGGCAGCCTCCAGCTGCCAGGTCCGCTTCCGGCTCTTCGGGTTGTAGATCACGATCACGAAGTCCGCTCGGGCGGCCGCCTCCAGCCGTTCGGCGATCACCTCCCACGGCGTGAGCAGATCGCTCAGACTCACCACGGCAAAGTCGTGGGTGAGGGGGGCCCCCAACAGCGCCGCGCCGGCGCAGAGCGCGGGGATGCCGGGAATCACTTCTATGCTGAGCGTCGGTGCGCCCTCCTCGTCGGCAGCCTTGCCTCCGGGGGGCCGCAAGGGAATATTTTTTAGCTGGCAGGTTTCGAACACCAGGCCGGCCATGGCGTAAATGCCGGGGTCTCCGCTCGAGACCAGCGCGCAGGCCTTTCCGCTCATGGCGGCTGCGATCGCCGCCTCCACGCGGGCCACCTCTTTCATCATACCGGAGCGCAGCGTTTCTTTGCCCTCGATGAGCGGTTGAATGAGGTCGATATAGAGCCCGTAGCCGACGACGCACTCGACGGATTGAAGCACCGCGACCGCGCGTTGCGTGAGGTGCTCGATGCGGCCCGGTCCGATGCCTACAATGTAAAGTTGATGCGGGCGATCGCGACCGTCGCATTGCGGGAGGACCGTTTGGGCACGATCAGGCTCCCGCCTCTTGACGCCAGAATGGCTGTGGCTTCGCATACGCTTTTCACTCCAATATGTTTGGCGACGGCGGCCGAAGGGGTCGGCACCGCCGCTTCCACCTTGCTGATCGCTGCGCGGCTGAAAAATTGAAGGGGCAGGCCCAATTCACGCGCCAGCGCGGCCAGCCCCGGCTCGTCCTGTTTTAAATCGATGGACGCCAGGCGCTCCAGGCTGGCGGCCGCCAGCCCGACCGCCTGCAGCGTGCCGAACAACAGGCCGCGGATTTCGGCCACGTCCGTATGGCGATTGCAGCCGATCCCCGCCACCAGCGAAC
>JALOPB010000400.1 GCA_025454115.1 Desulfobacterales bacterium
TGAAAAAGGTGGTCGGCAGATGCAGAAAGAAGGCCGGGAGCTGGTTGATGAAATTGGTCAGATAGAGTTGCTTCCGGGAGATTTTCTTCTCCTTGTAGAAATCCTGCAGCATGACATTGGCCGCCACGCCGGAGACGAACGCCGTCGTGAATGCGGCGCCGCAGCGGTCCCCCAGCCGGCCGAAACGGAACAGGGGCCTGGCGAGCACGGCGAAGGTGCGGGTCCAGCCGGCCGCTTCCATCACCTGGCCGATCAGCAGGCCGGCCGCGATGGTGAGCATCAGCTGCCCGAGCGGCTCGATCAGCCCGGAGAAGACCTGGCGGCCGCTCAGCTGAGGGACCCGATACAGACCGGCTAGCAGGATAACCGCTGAAATCCCCAAAGACACCAGCAGGCGGCCGGCAATGGGATTATTCCGCCGCCGGCTCATGGGATGCGTTCTTCTTGGCGATGACCAGGGTCCAGTAATCCGGCGCCTGCCGGCAAAGCTGCTCGACGTCCGTGACGATCTCAATACGAATAATCGCCACATTCCGCCAACGCCGCGCATATGTCCGGCAGGTTGCGGTAGGCTTTCAGGAACACGACGGTTTCGGGTTTCCGCGACAGCGCCCGCAGGCGGTCGCCGCCCGTGGCGCCGGAAGTGACCATCATCGTGCCCTCGCCTTCGACCAGAGGGGTGCCCAATCGACAGGCGGCAGCCTGGTAGGAGGTGATTCCTGGCACGGGGACCACGCCGAGGTGCGGCGCACGGGCCTTCACAAACGTCATCAGATAGCCGAAGGTGGAATAGGTCAGGGAGTCGCCCAGGGTCAGGAACGCTGCGTCCCGTCCCGCTTCCAGCTCGTCGACGATGCGCCGGGCGTTGGCGGTCCATGCCCGGCGGGTCTCGGACTGGTCGCGCGTCATGGGGAACTGCAGCAGCTCGACCGGCGTGGCCTCCGGAATATGCGGCCGGGCGATGTCCATCGCAAGGCTGTGGTGGTTTTTGGTGGAAGCCGCCGCAAATACGATCTCGACCTGCCCCAGCACCTTGACGGCTTTGAGGGTGATCAGATCCGGGTCTCCCGGTCCGACACCGATTCCGTATAGAGTTCCGATCTTGTTTTTCATGGTGAGCACCTGAGCGGTGGTTTGGGTTTTTAATAGGTCCTATCGGTCATATAGGGCCTATTCTTTTTCTTGCTCCTGTGCGAGCAGCAGCAGCGCATTGATCACAGCCGCCGCTACATTGGATCCGCCTTTGCGGCCCGCATTCGTGATGAAGGGATGGTCCAATTCCGCGAGCGCGGCTTTGGACTCGGCCGCGTTGACGAAACCGACCGGCAATCCGACGATCAAGGCCGGCCGAGCCCGGCCGGAGCGCACCTGCTCGACCAGGCGCGTGAGCGCGGTCGGCGCATTGCCGATGACGTATATGCCGTCCGTCATTTCCGCCAGGGCCGCGTCCACGGCGGCCTCGGCCCGGGTGGTTCCCGATCTGCCGGCCGCGGCATGCACGGCGGGGTCGTCCATGTGACAAATCACGGCGACGCCGAAATGCCGGGCATCCTGCTTGCGGATGCCGGTGCGCGCCATGTTGGTGTCGGTCAGGATAGGCTTGCCCGCACGCAGGGCGTCTATTCCGGCGAAGACGGCCTGCGGATGGAAGCGAACGGTGCGCAGGTAGTCGAAATCCGCCGAGGTGTGGATCATGCGCCGCACGATCGACCACTGCGTAGAGGTGAAATCGTGTGGACCGGCCTCGCGGTCGATGATGCGGAAGCTCTCGGTTTCGATGTCAATCGGCTTCATGCGTTCCGGGTCCTTTCGGTACGGTAGGCGCGGCAGGAGGCGACAAACGCCGCTGCCGCCTGCGGGGCGCTTCCGAAGTGCAGGTGGATGTAGCTGCCGAGCGTTCGGTGGAGTGTGTAGCCTTCCATGGTCTTTTGAATCCCGTCGCGGCCGGCGATCCGATACACGGCCTCCGCCGCGGCCGGAGCTTCCGCCATTTCCGAATAATGAAACTCATGTCCGCGAATGGCGGCACCCTTTTCGCCGATGATGGTCCGACGGGTGAGCCGAACCTCGCGGTAGCCCAGCGCCTTCAGCCGCGGCAGCATGCGGGTTTTGCAAGGAAAGCAGCCGGCCATCGGATACGACCGGCCCGGTTGATCCTGGAGCTCGCTGCAAAGGTACATGAATCCCCCGCATTCCGCGTAGATCGGCATGCCCGCCAGGCTGTGCTCCCGGATGTGCCGCCGCATCGATTCGTTGGCGGCGAGCGGCCCGGCGAAAAGCTCCGGATACCCCCCGCCGATATAGATTCCGTCGAGATCCGGCGGCGGCGCGGCATCCCGGATCGGCGAAAAAAACACCAACTGCGCCCCCCCGCCCTCCAACCGTTCGAGATTGTCCGGGTAGTAAAAGCAGAAGGCCGGGTCCCGGGCCACGCCGAGGCGCACCGGATTCGCCGGCGGTGTCCAGGGAGCAGGTGCCTTACCCTCCGGATCGGCGGTTTCAGGCATACCCATCATCAGCCGGTCGATATCGATGGCCTCCTCGATGCGGTCGGCCAGCCGCCCGACGGCCTTATCATCCAGGTGATGCTCCTCGCGAGTGACCAGGCCCAGATGGCGTTCGGGCATGGCGATGGCCTCCTCGCGCAACATGCCACCCAAACAGGGCATTCGGACGGCGCCTTCGAGGGCTTCGCGCAGAAAGCCCAGATGACGAGGACTGCCCAGCTGGTTAAACATAACGCCGGCGAACGACAAGGTCGGATCAAAATTCTCGAAGCCCTGGATGAGGGCGGCGGCGCTGCGCGCCATGCTGCGGGCATCCACCACCAGGAGCACGGGCAGCCCAAGCCACTTGGCCATCTGGGCGGTGGAGCCGTTTTCGGTTTTGCCGTCGATGCCGTCATAGAGGCCCATCACGCCTTCGACGACGGCGACGTCGGCATCGACGCAGGATTTCCGGAAAGCGTCCAGGTTATATTCGCGCGACAACATCCAGCCGTCCAGATTGCGGGAGGGCCTCTCGGTGATGCGGGCATGGTGGCCGGGGTCGATAAAGTCCGGGCCGACCTTGAACGGCGCCACCCTCAGGCCGCGACGCGTCAAGGCCGCCATCAAACCGAGGCTTACGGTGGTCTTGCCGCACCCGCTGTGGGTGCCTGCGATGACGATGGCTTTCAATCTTTAGCCTCTTCAATTATTTTCCGGGCTTTTTCCGGGAAATCGTCCGGGTAAAGAATCTTCCCGATTTCAAAAATCCCGTCCAGCAGACGCAGGGTGGGCCGTGAGACCAGGCGTTCGTCGATGATGTGGACCTGGCCGGTCTGGACCGCCCGGATGGCCCTGAACCCGCTTTCGGCCTTGATGAGTTCGACGGTCGGCTGGTTCATGGTTCCGGACTGGGCGAGGAAGACATCGATGCCGGCGGCCTTCGCCAGGATGCGCGGCGATGTTGGTGTCCCTCACCGGCTGGGCGTCTGCGGCTACGTTGATTCCGCCCGCGGTCTCCAGCGCGAACACGGCCATCGAATCGGGCGAAAAGGTCTTCATCTTGGTATGGATCGCTTCGAAGTAGACTCTCTTTTTCGGGTGGATATCGGCGGTCAAGAGTCGAAGCCTGGCCACTGTCCGGTTGAACCGATCCGCCATATGCTTCGCCGGGTCCTCGCGACCGGTCAGTATCCCCAGAATTCGCCAGTAACCGATCATCTCCTCCACGGTGCCCGGCTGCAATGAGACGACCGTGATGCCGCTTTTTTCCAGACGCTGGACGAACTGGGGATAGCCTCGGTCGATCATGGGCCGGGTGAGGACCAGGTCGGGACGCGCCGCCAGGAATTTTTCAGGATCGTCGTGATACGAGAAAACCGGCTTTTGGGCGGCCTCCGGCGGATAATCTTCATGTGGTGAAACGCCGATGAGCTGTTCGCGGCAGCCCAGGGCGAACAAGTTTTCGCTGTGCGCGCCGTAAAGGGATATGATCCGGTTAAAAGGCTGATGGACCGTGATCCTCCGGTGGGACTGGTCGACGACGGTCCGGCCCCCTTCGATCCAAAAATCGGCGGGCGGGCCGGCAGCGCACAGGGCGGCAACGGATAGGCCTAAGATAATGGAAACTGCCGTTTTGATTTTCACCGCCATTTCCCCTGAACCCTGAACTCCGAACCCTTAAACCCCTTGTCGTCTATACACCACATGCAACGCCTGAGAATAATCGTCGTGATACACCCGGGCGTCCACCTCGAAGACCTTCCGGATGGTGCCTGGTGTCAGCACCTCGCGAGTGTCGCCGTAAGCGGCGATCCGTCCTTGCGACATAAAGATCAGATGGTCGCAATAAGCGGCCGCCTGGTTGATGTCCTGGAACACGGCCAGGACGGTGCCGGATTTCCGGCTGACCCTTTGCGCAGCGAGGTCGAGCAGCTGCATCGCATGGCCGATGTCAAGGTTCGATGTGGCCTCGTCGAGAATCAGCGTCGACGTGTCCTGTGCCAGGGCACGCGCAAACACCACCCGCTGCCGCTCGCCTCCGCTCAGTTCGGTGACCAGGCGTTCCGACATGCCGGCGACATCGGTCGATTCCATGACCGCGGCGACGAGATCCATGTCCCGGACCGACGGCCGTCCGAATCTCGGGATGTAGGGGTAGCGGCCCATCATCACCACATCCCGAACGCGGAACGGAAAGTTGATGTAAAAATTCTGCGGCACGAGCGCTATTTCCCGCGCCAGATGACGTTTCGAATAGCCGTCCAGCGCTTTTCCGCAATAGAGGATCCGGCCGTGCTGCGGCGACCGAAAGCGGCAGACCAGGTCGACCAGCGTGGTCTTGCCGCAGCCGTTGGGCCCGATGACGCCGTAGAACTTGCCGGGCGCCAGCGCGATCGACACGCCGTCGACGACCTTCTTGCCGTCGAAGGCGAAACCGACCTCCTGAAGCTCGAAACTCATAGTCACCAGGCCCTGCCGGACGAATGCCGGCGGAACACGTAGCAGAAGAACGGTCCGCCGATCAGCGCCGTAAGGACGCCGATGGGGATTTCCACCGGCAAGACCGCCCGTGTCAGGGTATCCGCAGCCAGCAGCAGCAGCGCACCGGCCAGGAAGCTCAGCGGGAGCAAGCGGCGGTTGTCGGGTCCGCACAGCAGGCGCATGATGTGCGGCACCAGCAGTCCGACGAAGCCGATAATACCTGCGACCGATACGCAGACGGCCGCCACCACCGAGGCGGCGGCCAGCAGGACGAGCGTGACCCGCCGGGTGTCCACCCCGAGCGAGGAGGCCATCTGATTGCCCAGCGACATCAGGTTCAACTCGCGGGCGAAATACAGAAACACGGATGCGCCCGCCGCGACGCAGGCTCCGGTCAGGCCGGCATCGCCCCAGGTCTTCGACGCGAAGCTGCCCATCAGCCAGAAGATAATCACCGCGACCTGCTCGTCCGCGACATACTTTAGAAAGCTGAGAGAGCGCCCATATTCATCAGGATGGCGAGGGCGGCACCGAACGCGGCGCCGGCCGAAACACCGAGCGTGTAGGGGTCGGCCAGCGGGTTGAGCAGGATGCCCTGGAACACCACCCCGCTCATGGCCAGCCCGCCGCCGACCAGCGCAGCGGTCAGAATCCGCGGCAGGCGCACATCCATGACGACCACCGGAAAAATTTCGTTCATGCCCGCGAATGCATCCGGCATGCCGCTGATTTCGGCCCAGATAATCTTCAGCACGGCGGCCGGCGGTATCCGGATATACCATGCCCGTCGACACGATGAGCAGGCCGGACAGGGTGACGGCCAGGGCTGCCGCCTGCAATGCGGTGGCATCCCGGAGCCATCTTCCCAAACCACTGCCTTCCATCGGTGGGTCCCGGTCCATCGATCCTCGCCGTCAAAATAAAAACCCTTCAGATGACTGCCATCTGAAGGGTTGCACCCAGCTTGCTTGGCCCCTTGGAATTCCACCGGCCCGCCCGTGTCCGCAGGTGGTACCGTTATTCGGCTAGGCAGGTCTTCTGGCTTCCCCTCTCTTCCGGCGACCTTCCCATCCCGCTCATACGAAACAGTGGTCATCCGGGGCCGGCAGAGTTCCCCGGCAATGGC